>NZ_JNAA01000075.1:0-21961 GCF_000696055.1 Exiguobacterium sp. AB2 | reverse complement strand
CCAAGTTGGTTGGTTACAGTCAGTATAGTCCGGAATGCCCGGCGCGTACAGCGCCGCCCGAGGGCACGCCGACTCCCGGGGAATCAGCGGGCAAGGCGAGACCCAGCAGCGACGACGTCGCGATGCGGCTCGACGCCCGCCCCCAGGAAAGCGGCGTGCCGGACAGGGCGGCTGAAGGGCGATGAAAACAGAGGAGCGCCATCCCTTCCGGGACGACGCTCCTCTGTTCAAAAACATTTGAAGTTTTTCAGTGCCCTCGCCTCGGTCAATTGGTTTTTTTGATTTGGAGCGTGTGCCCGTTCGCTTTTAGCCAAGACGTCGCCGCCTTGACGTCGGGATAGATCGAGGCGACGGTCGACCAGAACGCCTTCGAATGGTCGAAGTGGATAAGGTGGGCCCATTCATGGGCTATGACATAGTCGAGCACCTCGGACGGCGCGAGCATGAGCCGGACGTTGATCGAGATCGTCCCGGTCGAGCTACATGAGCCCCAACGCGCCTTCTGATGCCCGATGCGAATCTTCTTTGCCCGGACGTCTAGTGTCCGTTCATATAGGAGTGAACGCGCGGTGACGTAACGGAGCGCCTCGACACGAAGGAACCGTTCATAGGCGGCACGGACGTGCGTCTCGTCCCACGTGTCGGGACAGATGAACGTGTCCTCTTCGAAGGCGAACGTATCGATGTTTTTCCGTCGGACGAGCGGCACCGTCTTCCCTTGGAATAACAACGTATCGGACGGCAATGCCGGCACGTGTGGAAGCGCCGCGAGCCGATCGTTGATCCAGTCCTTATGGTCATGCAAGATGGCCTCTACCGTCCGATTCGGGAGCCGGGCCGGGATGCGCAACTCGATTCCTTCAGGCGTCACGAAAAAGGCGGCGTATTTTCTGCGTTTATGGCGGATGACTTTCACGGTCATCGGTCTCACCCCCTCATCTTCTCGCTCGATTATAGAACACGTCTCGGAAAACCGCCACGTTTTTGCCGACAAGCCGATTGATATTTTTGATACAGTAAGGACAGGAGGGATGACTATGAAATCAATCTTACATCAAACGCTCGACCGGACCGGGACTGACTCGGTCAAATGGGACGGCCTCGAGCGCTGGTTTCGTTTGAAGTCCGACGTATTACCGTTATGGGTCGCCGATATCGATATCCGGACCGCACCAGCGATCAGCGAGGCGCTCGCAGCACGCGCGGCGACCGGGGAGTTCGGCTATACGCTGTTCTCACGTGAAGCGCAACGGGCGGTCAGTTCCTGGTATGGACGCCGTCACGAGACCGAGGTCGACCCGAACCACGTCTTGTTCTCGAACGGGGTCGTACCGGGGCTCACCCAGATCGTCGAGGCGCTCACCGAGACGGGGGACGGGGTCGTCATCCAGTCGCCGGTGTATCCGCCGTTCCATGAGCTCGTGACGGGGCTCGGGCGCGAACTGTTCGATGCGCCGCTCGAGCAAGTGGACGGTCGGTTCGAGATGGACTTCGTCGCGCTCGAGGAGTCGATGCGCCAGGCGAAACTGTTCCTGCTCTGCTCCCCCCACAACCCGGTCGGCCGGGTATGGACCGCGGAGGAGTTGCAGCGCGTCATCGAACTGGCCAAGCGGCATGACGTCATCGTCGTGGCCGATGAGATCCATGCGGACTTGACGTTCCCGACACAACGACACGTCGCCCTCAACCGCCTCGATTCGAACGTCATCACGGTCAGTGCGCCGTCGAAGGCGTTCAATATCGCCGGGCTGTTCGCTTCCTATATCATCTGTCCGGACGATGTCTGGCGAAAACGGATCATCCAAGTCCAGAACAAGCATCACGTCTTGCCGACGCCGTTCGCGAACACGGCCATCGTCGCGGCCTATACCGACCCGCGTGCCGAACGATGGCTCGACCAGCTGCGCGCCGAGCTCGAGGAACAGGCCGACTATCTCGTCGGACGAATCCAAGAATCGTTGCCTCAGCTGACCTGTGCCCTGCCGGAGGCGAGCTATCTCTTATGGGTCGACTTCGCAGCGCTCGGGCTCACCCCTGACGAACGGAAGAAATGGTTGCAGCAGGACGTGCGTCTCTTCCTCTCCCCTGGGCTACCGTTCGGTATATCGGGACAAACGTTCGAGCGGATCAACTTCGGGACACGCCGCGCCATCCTCGACGAGGCGATTGAGCGCCTCGTCCGTCAAATCGGTGAGACGACACAACCCGAAGGAAACGCGTTTGTATGAAACGAGAAACGGGAAAAATTTCACAACGAGCCGACAGACGAGGCGGGAGAAAGCAGGTGAGATGATGGAGATCAATTGGAAGAAAAAGATGGAGGAGCAGTTAAGACGGAGCGGCTTCACGCTTCAAGTCGAGAATATGGTTAACATCGGGATGACCGAGATTCATGCGACATCCTCTCCGCTCATCTTTTACCCGCTCCGGATTCGGCTTTATGAACGGATGGGGTGGCTCATGTGCACGGTGGACGCAACGACCGTGAACCGCAGTGACGACCATCCATTGTTCGAGCGCATGGTCGCCGCGGTGTTCGAGCGGATCGTACGCCATCTCTATCACGCCTATGGCTTTCACTTATTGACGTATATCGGAAACACCGGGAATTACATCGCCCCGAAAGAGTCGGAGACGGGGGAGATCGTCCGCTTGCTCGCTCAACTGTGGAACGACCGGTCTTATTTACATCTAGAGACGTATGAGGAGTTTCCCGCCCTTTACGTGACCCCGCCTTGGGCCCATCAGGCGTACGCGCTCGAGAGCACGGACGATGAGTGGATCGTGTATGCGGGGCGGAGTGGTCGGCCGGCGACCGATTATCGCGCCGACGGGACCGTGCTTCGTCCCCACCGGCTGAGTGAAGGGGATCTCTTCTTCCCCGTCGACCGCATCCCGAAAGAGCCGGGGGCACTCGCCCTCGCTGAGTGGTTGCGGCTCGAACGTCGGGAAGTCGAGGACTTCATGCTCGCCTTCATGCGGACGATTCGAAAATTCGATCCATCGTTCGGTTTCGCCTGGGGCGGGACGGAGACGTTCTTTCACGGCGTGCCCGTCGAACCGTACGCCCAAGTGCTCCGACTCGAGAACGGTAAACGCCGCTATCGCGTCATGAACAACTCGGCGAAACGGCTGTTTGCCGTCGCTGACGACCCATTGGAATGCCTGAACGAGGTCGAGCAGACGCTACGGACGGTGCGACTACCGGACGACCGCGTCTCGTCGCTCGGTCAGCTCGTGATGGGGATTTGGCAACAGTTCGAGTCCGATGAGTCGACCTACATCCAAGAAGTCGCCTACCGTGGCATCTCCCAGTTCCAAATCGAGGAGAAAATCGGGCACGCCCTTGCCAACCAGCAGCGTATCCGCTGGATCGAGAAGACCGATCCGCACCAGTCCGTCATCGAGTATGCCTATTTGCGGATCACGTTCCCGAAACGACCGCCTGGACTTGTCACCGTCGAACCGATCGAATCCCCCTACGAAAGAGGTGCCTTATGAGAATTGTCGATGCACGCGCGATGCCGATTAGTCACGAAGACCTGATTGCCGTGACCGAATCGTCTGTCTATTACCGACAGAAGCGAGGCGAGACCGCCTTCTCGATTTATCGTTACGACGAAGAGGACGGGGCCGTCACCGAGATCAATCAACGTACGTATGAAGATTACGGCATGGCCAAGCTGTTCATGAGTGATGGGCGTGTCTACTTTCTGAACGAGGCGCCGGACCGTACGGGTGTCGTCCGGACAGAACTTGTCACGCTCGAATATTGGACCGGACGGGAGGACGTGCTCGCGACGTTCGAAAAGCGAGGGAACAGTACACTCTATTGGGTGCTCGGCGACCGCTACTTCCTCTTCTTGACGAGCTATGGGGCGACGGACGAGGCATGGCTGTTCGACGTAGAGACGAATCAACAGGAACGGATCCGAGACGAACGTCTCATCGGTCAGGCCGGCCGGTTCCGCGAGCTGTATTTGTTTACAGCTTCGTTCGAAGGCGTCCCTTACATCATTTGCAACGCCCGACTCGACGAGTTTGACTATTATGAGGCGCTCGAGTCCGGTCTCGTCTCCCCGGACGATCCAATCGATCACTCCGAGGCGATTCTCGTTTGTTCGCTCGACGAGGCGGTCGATGCGATTTGGTCGAAGGCGGAGCACATCCCGTTCGATGACCTGATTCGCTTGCACGGGGAAGGGGACACCGTGCAATATTTGGGTGAACGGGACGGGAAGCTCCGCTTCGCGGCCTTCATCGACGAGGCGAACGAGGAGACGATTTATGAACTGACGGCACCGGACGTACTGCGTGAAGTCGCCGTCATCGACTGGGGCGCCTACGAGCCGCTCGATTTCACGTATGACGATGTCACTTCGACGATTTTTATCAAAGTGGAGGAGTCGGACGAGCACACAGAACTGATCGATGCGACGTCCGGTGCCCGTTTCCTCGACACGGCTCCATTCGAGCGTGTGCTCGGTGGGACATACTTTATCCATGAGTCGGCTGAAGGTGACCAAGGCGTGAGCATCTTCCACCTCGAGGCGAACGAACGCCAACGGTTCGAGAACGCATACTATACTGTGCTCGACGAGACGATTATCATCTTGTCGACACGTCAATTATGAAAAGTACCCCCGTCCTCATCGTAAGAGCGGGGGTACTTTACGCTTTTGATTTACATAATATATTATAGTAAACCTGTTATTGCTTGTATTTTTTTCTCATCACCGATATGGGCATATACTTGCGTCGTCGCGACCGATTCATGACCGAGCAACTGTTGAATCGTCAAGACATCGACCCCGGCCATCGCCAGACGCGAGGCAAACGTGTGACGCAGTTTGTGCGGCGTCACTTGCTTGTGTACCAAGAACGATAGATACGGTTTCAAGCGATCGATGTGACGCTTGAGCATATGTTGAACCGTGCGGACGGAGAGTCGCTCTCCCTTGTCATTTTTGAAGACGGGGCCGCGTTCTGAACTCCATTCGGTCAGGAGTGCCACGAGCGGGGCGGCGAGGGGGACGATTCGTTCCTTGTCGCCTTTTCCGATGACGCGCATCGACCTCGTCGTCAAGTCGATGTCGCTCCAATCGAGTCCCGTCAGTTCCGATACGCGGATGCCCGACAGGCCGAGCAGTTGAATGATGAGGAAATCGCGCTCGCGATTCCGCTCGTACCAGGCGGCCTCGCGGTCGCTCATACCGACATTGCTGCGCACGAGCGTCGAGAAATCGAGCCATTCGGACTCCGTTAAATAGACGGGGTTACGTTTCGCTCGTTTCGGGCGCTCCACAGTTTGGAACGGGTTCGTCCCCGTGACGCCGGTCTCGATTAGGAAGTGGAACAGTGACTGCATCGAGGACAGTTTGCGGTTGATGACGCTCGCGGCGTTGTCGAGCTCGAGGGCGAGATACGTCGCATACGCCTCGGCCCCGGCGTGGTCGAATTCGGCGAATGAGGCGGCCTCGACCGTCCTCGGGTCGACCTTGACGAGGCTTGCGGCCTCGACCCAGCGGAAAAAGTCGTCAAAATCGTACAAATAGCGCTGAGCTGTCTGTTTCGAATAGTGTTTCGCCGCGAGATGGTTCAAGAACCGTTGGATGAAGTCGGGCATTCGGTCGTAGCCGTTCAAGTCGAATCGACGTGCGGTTGCTTGGGCAGGGGTTTGACCGAGTTGGCGAAATAGATTCACGGAATCACTCCTTTATTAACTAATCGATGAGATGACGCGGTCCTTGCCGGCCTGTTTGCCGGTGCGCAGGAAATCGTCCGCCTCCTTGACGAGTCGTTCGACCGCTTCTAGTGTTTTGCCGTCGCGATGGGCGACGCCGATCGTCATCGTGACGTGAAGGCGAGCCCCCTCGTAAATCGTTTCGGTCGATTTGATGCGGATGCGCAGCTCGTCGAGCCGTTCGTCAATGTCGGCCTCTGTCTCCCCGGCGAGGAAGAGTAAGAACTCTTCTCCGCCCCAACGGACGCAGACGGCGTCCGTCCATGTCAGCGTCGTGGCGACGCGGCGCAAGACGAGGTCGCCGCAATCATGACCGTGCAGCTCGTTGAACGCCTTGAAGTGATCGATGTCGGCCAGAGCGACGGCGTACGGTCGGCCTTCCTGCACCGCACGCGCGACGCCCTCCTCGATGCGTGACGTCCCGGTCAGTCGATTGTAGAGACCGGTCAGGCCGTCGCGCGAGGCGAGGGTATGCAGCCGTTCGTTCGTCCCCTCGAGCTCGTTCGTCACTTCGACGACCGATCCTTCGAAGATGAACGACAGTCCCGCAATGAGCCCGATCGTCGACAAGAGGCAGAACAAGCCGAGCGCTTGCTCGAAGGCGGGCGCAAGCGCTTCTGTGCCATCCGACACGAACAAGTAAAGCGAGCCGTAAATCGCCATGGCGATGCCGGTCGTCGCGACGCGCGCACCTCGATTCACGTTCGGCATGAAGAACACGCCATAGGCGACCATGATGATGAAGTAATGAACGTTCGCATCCCAACCGAGGACGATCGTTGAGATGACGGCATTGTAGACGACCTCGACGAACAGGCCGACGAAGAATGTCCGATAGTAGCGTTTATGTACGAAGTAAAACGAAATCGTGTAATACAGCACGCTGGCGACGTTCGACCAGGCGAGCAACATGACGTCGAGCCGTAAAAAGGTGACGAAGAACACGACATGAATCAACCATGCGAGCGCGTTCCCGTATAATGTGATGCGATAGTTATATAACGTACCGCGACGTTCCTCATAGGTTGTCCCCACGCGAACACCTCCTTTACCCAGTATATCGAAACCGGCTCCATTTGCACATATTTGTCTCGAAATTCGAGTCAATCGCTCGCCATCGACCCGCTTGGAACGGTCGTTAACCTTGCGTGAAATAGATATTTCACGCAAGGTTCAAGAATGTTTAGCTTCAACCTCTCTTGCGATATTCTCGTATAACTGATTCGATCTGAAAATCTTGAAGCCGATAAACATGGTTTACATAATAATTTATAGTGAACCAATTGATTTGTTTTATAAAAAGAAAAGAGTTACAGTTGTATGTATGATGAAAATAAACCTTGAAACAGGGAATAAGGTAACGGTACACTGAGTACGTAAACAAAAGGGGGCAAACAGAATGGATGACCAGCATTTGAAACGATTGCTCGAAGAAGCGAAAACGATTGCCGTCGTCGGGATCTCCTCGAACCCGAACAAGACCGCGAATCAAATCGCCGACTATTTGTTGTTGCAAGGCTACACCGTCATCCCGGTCAACCCGACGCTCGAGACGTGGAACGGACGGAAAGTGTATCCGACCGTCGAGAGCATTCCCGGCCATATCGATATCGTCGACGTCTTCCGTCGCAGCGAATTTTTGGCCGAGGTCGCCGAGGATGCCGTCCGACATGGGGATGTCGGGCTCATCTTCAACCAGCTCGGTCTCTCGAACGCCGACGCGGAGCGGATCGCCCGTGAAGCCGGCATCGATTACGTCGAGAATCGATGCATCTACGTCGAGCATGCCCGCTTGATCGGTTAAGACCTGCCTCCTTGGCAGGTCTCCTTTTTTTCACGTGCCTCGCGCGTCGGAGGCAGGCTTGCCAGAATCCGAAAACAGCTATACAATAGGGTAGAAAAACGAACGTGTGTTCGAAATTGAGGTGACGAAAATGTCAACAGATTTATTCAATTACAATGAAGACGCCATTCAGGTGCTCGAAGGACTCACGGCCGTCCGTAAACGACCAGGGATGTACATCGGTTCGACCGACCATCGCGGTCTCCACCATCTCGTCTACGAGATCGTCGATAACGCGATCGACGAGGCGCTCGCCGGGTTCGGCGGGCAAATCGATGTGACGATTCATAAAGACGATGCCATCACGGTCCGCGACCATGGCCGCGGCATGCCGACGGGGATGCACGCTTCCGGCAAACCGACGCCAGAGGTCATCTTCACGGTGCTCCATGCCGGCGGAAAGTTCGGCCAAGGCGGCTATAAGACGTCCGGGGGCCTCCACGGGGTCGGCGCCTCGGTCGTGAACGCACTGTCGAGCAAGGTCGTCGTGACGATTCACCGAGACGGCAAGCTGTTCGAGCAGACGTTTGCCGACGGCGGAATCCCGCAGACGACGCTCCTTGAGACCGGGAAGACACGCCAGACCGGCACGAGCGTCTATTTTAAACCGGATGCCTCGATCTTTTCGACGACGACCTACAACTATGACACGCTTGCCGAACGGTTACGCGAGTCGGCTTTCCTCTTGAAAGGGCTCACGATCACATTGAAAGACGAGCGTTCTGAGAAGGAAGAAACGTTCCATTACGAGGAAGGGATCGCCGAGTTCGTCCAATATTTAAACGACGACAAGGCGACGCTCCATCCGATCGTCTATTTCGAAGGGACGGAGAACGATATCGAGCTCGAACTCGCCTTCCAGTTCACGGACGCCTACTCCGAGAACGTCCTCTCGTTCGTCAATAACGTCCGGACACGCGATGGCGGGACGCACGAAGTCGGCGCGAAGACGGCGATGACCCGCGTCATGAACGAATATGCGCGTAAGAACGGCTTGTTGAAAGAGAAAGATAAGAACCTTGACGGGGGCGACGTCCGTGAAGGACTCACGCTCATCGTCTCGGTCCGGATTCCCGAGGAGTTCCTTCAGTTCGAGGGCCAGACGAAGTCGAAACTCGGCTCGCCGGAAGCGCGTACGAGCGCAGACAGTGTCATGGCGAAGCAACTAACGATTTTCCTCGAGGAGAATCCACAGATGGCGACGATGCTCATCAAGAAGGCGATTCGTGCTGCCCAGGCCCGTGAAGCCGCCCGCAAGGCGCGCGAAGAGGCCCGTAACGGTAAGAAGAAGAAACGATCGAGCATCTTGAACGGGAAACTGACACCGGCGACGTCAAAGAACGCCGCCAAGAACGAACTGTTCCTCGTCGAGGGTGACTCGGCCGGCGGCTCGGCCAAACAGGGTCGTGACCGGACGTTCCAAGCCATCTTGCCACTCCGTGGGAAGGTCATCAACTCGGAAAAGTCGAAGCTTCAGGACATCATGAAGAACGAGGAAATCAATACGATCATCCATGCGATCGGGGCCGGCGTCGGCCACGACTTCGACCTCGAGGACTGCAATTTCGATAAGATCATCATCATGACCGATGCCGATACGGACGGGGCCCATATCCAAGTGCTCCTGTTGACGTTCTTCTTCCGTTATATGCGCCCGCTCGTCGAGGCCGGCAAAGTATTCGTCGCCTTGCCGCCGCTCTATCGCATCTCGAAAGGGAAAGGCAAGTCGGAACAGTTCGAGTATGCCTGGGACGAAGAAGCGCTCGAGAAGCTCGTCAAAGTGTATAAGAAAGGCTATATCCTCCAGCGCTACAAAGGTCTCGGGGAGATGAACGCCGACCAGTTATGGGAGACGACGATGAACCCGGACACACGGACGCTCATCCGTGTCACGGTAGACGACGCCGCCATCGCCGACAAGCGCGTCTCGGTGCTCATGGGAGACAACGTCGCCCATCGCCGTGAGTGGATCGAGGAGAACGTCGCCTTCGGCCTCCAGGAAGATGATTCGATCATCGCCAATGAACACGTGACTAAAGCGATTGAGGAAGTGATGTAACGATGTCGACGATTCAACACATTTTAAACTTGTCGCTCGAACAGGTCGTCGGTGACCGTTTCGGGCGTTACTCGAAATATATCATTCAGGACCGGGCGCTTCCGGACGCGCGTGACGGGCTCAAACCCGTTCAGCGCCGCATCCTGTATGCGATGCACCATGAGGGCAACACGAACGAGAAACCGTACCGCAAATCGGCCAAGACGGTCGGGAACGTCATCGGGAACTATCACCCGCACGGTGACAGCTCCGTCTATGAGGCGATGGTACGCCTGTCGCAGGACTGGAAGCTCCGCTACCCGCTCATCGACATGCACGGGAACAACGGCTCGATGGACGGCGACTCGGCTGCCGCGATGCGGTATACCGAGGCCCGACTGTCGAAGATTGCGGGCGTCATGCTGACGTCGATCTCGAAGAACACGGTCGACTACACGCCGAACTTCGACGATTCGACCGAAGAGCCGCTCGTCTTGCCCTCGCTCCTTCCGAATTTGCTCATGAACGGGACGACGGGCATCTCGGCTGGTTACGCCACCGAGATCCCACCGCATAACTTGACGGAGGTGCTGAACCTTGCCATTGCTCGCTTGAAAGGTCAGGTTCAGACGGCGACGGAAGCGCTCGAGTATATGCAAGGACCGGACTTCCCGTCCGGCGGGATCGTCATGGGTCGCGACGGCATCTTGAAAGCGTTCGAGACCGGGAAAGGCAAGGTCATCATCCGCGCCAAATCGGTCATCGAGCCGCTTAAAGGCGGCCGTGAACAGATCACGATCACGGAGCTCCCATATGAAGTGAACAAGGCCAACCTCGTCAAGAAGATGGAGGAACTGCGTCTCGACAAGAAAGTCGAAGGCGTCGCCGAAGTCCGTGACGAGACCGACCGGACCGGTGTCCGTGTCGTCATCGAGTTGAAGAAAGAGGCCGATGCGGAAGGTGTGCTCCACTTCTTCTTAAAGCATACGGACCTTCAGCTCGCCTATAACTACAATATGGTCTCAATCGTCAACCGGACACCGAAACAGATGGGACTACTTCCGACCATCGACGCTTACTTGAAACATGTCGAAGAAGTCGTCACCCGTCGCACGACGTTCGAGCTCGAGCAGGCGAAGAAACGCGCCGAGATTGTCGACGCGCTTGAACAGGCCATCTCGGTCTTAGATGAGACGCTCGAACTCATCCGTTCGGCGAAAGATAAAGCCGAGGCGAAACAGAAGCTCATGAACCGCTTCTCGTTCTCGGACCGCCAAGCCGAAGCGGTCGTCATGCTTCAATTGTATCGCTTGACGAACACGGATATCGTCGAGCTTCAAAAAGAGGCGAAGGCGCTCCAAAAAGAGATCACGCGTCTCGCGAACATCTTGAACGTCGACGCGACGAAACGAAAGCTCATCTCGAAAGAACTGACGGCGCTCCGTGACGAGTTCGGTGATGCGCGACGTTCGGTCATCGAGTCTGAGGTCGAGGAGTTGAAGCTGAAGACCGAGGTCATGATCGCCGTCGAAGAGACGATGGTCTTCGTCAGCCGTGACGGTTACGTCAAACGCTCGTCGATGCGCTCATACGGTGCTTCGAGCGACGAGATGCCGGACATGAAAGACAAGGACCGTCCTGTCCTCGTAACCCAGGCGATGACGACGGACCACTTGCTCGTCTGGACGAACAAAGGCAGCTACTTGCTCATCCCGGTCCATCAGATTCCGGAGTCGAAGTGGAAGGATGCCGGACAGCACGTGGCTAACCTCGTCCCGATCGAGGGCGAGCAAGTCGTCTCGGCCGATGTCGTCTCGACGTTCGATACCGACGCACACTGCCTGTTCGTGACGCGTGACGGCATGGTCAAACGGACGCCGCTCCGTGACTATGACGCCCAGCGTAAGTCGAAAGCGCTCATGGCGCTCAAGTTAAAAGGCGATGATACGGTCGTCTTCGCAGGGATCAGCGACGGGCCGGGCCAATTGTTCCTCGTCTCGGAGCGTGGCTATGGCCTCTGGTTCAAGGAAGATGACGTACCGGTCGTCGGGCAACGTGCCGCCGGCGTCAAGGCGATGAACTTGAAGGATGGTGACACGGTCGCCGATGCGTTTGCCTTCTTCACGCCGCCTCTCTTCGTCCTCGTGACGCAGCGTGGCGCAGTCAAGAAGATGAAGCTCGAGGATCAGTTCGATTGCACGAACCGTAACTTGCGTGGGACGATGCTCATCCGTGAAGTCAAATCGAAACCGCATCAGATTCGTCGTGTGCTCCCGGTGCATGACGATGAGACGCTCCACATTATCGGGAAAGAGAAAGCGAAGACGGTCAAGACGAAGCAGTTGACGCTTCTAGACCGCTACGCCAACGGCTCGTTCGTGTTTGACGAGGAGACGTTCGGTGAGATTGAAGACGTGTACCTCGATTGAGGAGGGCCCTGTACAACAGACGTTGTGCAGGGTTTTTTCGTTCCGGTATAAATGTATTTAAGGAGACAGAAGCTTGAAAAGTAGCTGGATTCGCGACATCGATCTTGAAATGAAATGGTTGCTTGACGAGCGGTACGGACTAAATGATTCGTTTACAGAAAGCTTTTACGATGAGAAATGAACAAAAGACGCGCGAGGCGTCTTTTTGAATACGTCTTAGATGTCAGCCTCCATAAGATACCGTTCCAAATCGGCCTGTTGGCGCAAGTGATGGCGGGTATGCATCTCGATCAGGGCGTACCACTCTTGTGCGTTCAACCAGCCAAAACCGCCATGCTGGGCTTTAACGTAAGGATTTGCCGACCGGACGAACGGTTCGAGGCGCTCAAGACGGGAAAGCAATGCATCGATCCGGCGTTCGAGCAGTTCCCGTTTGTCCATATTGTTCGGAGGTTGGTTCATTTCGTCAGGTAAACGGATTTTCATCGGAGGGAACCCACCGGCCTGAAACAACCGTTCACCGAACTCGGTCTTCCCGAGCGGTTGCTCTTCAGTGGAAGCGAGACACCGTTTAATCTCATCCGCATATTCCTCAGCCACCACGATGATATGGTCGTACATTTGTCCGATTGACCAGATATCGTCTGCTGCCTGATATCGCAACTGTCGCTCGGTATAACCGTCCAAATCGTCTTTGAATTGGGATAATATAAGCATCGTCATACGTTTCCTCCTTGATGAATCATATTGTATGAAGTATATCATGTGCACGATACGTACTTTCTGCTAGAAGCGGGTATTCTTGAAGAGGAACAACTCACCCCTGCGGCGAAATGAGTAGCAGGACAAACGATGGAGGGATGACTATGTCAGAATGGCTCGATTGGGCAAAACGGCTACAGGCATTGGCTCAGGCCGGCTTGACGTTCACGAAAGACGAGTTTGACCGCGAGCGGTACCTTGAACTGCAACAGATTGCGACCGAGATGTTTAAACGACAATCCAATCTCGCATTGGACGAGATCACTGAGTTGACGCACATTGATGGCTATCCGACACCAAAGCTTGACGTACGGGGTGTCGTCTTCCAAGAAGACCGGTTGTTGCTCGTCAAAGAACGTTCAGAAGGACTTTGGACGCTTCCGGGTGGCTTTTGCGAGGTCGGGCTCTCGCCTACGGAGAATATCGTCAAAGAGATTGAGGAGGAATCGGGATTTGATGTCGCACCGATCCGTCTCGTCGCCTTGTTTGATATGCATCATCATCCACATCCGCCCATGTCGCAGCATTACTATAAACTGTTTATCGAATGCGAGCTGATTGGCGGGGAGGCGCAGGTGAGCTATGAGACGAGCGACGTCGGCTTTTTCACACGGGACGCGTTGCCGCCGCTCTCGCTCGCTCGTAACACGCTCGAGCAACTCCATATGTGTTTTGACGCCCGGTGGCAAGAAGACTGGGTGACATTGTTTGATTGAGGGGAGGGGATTGTGTGGTCATTACACGCTTGGAACATGTTCATCAACTGACCTTTTACGCGCCGGTACTGCCGATTAACGTCCAATTGATTGAAAGAGAGCTCGGGCTCGTCTTGATTGATACGGCGCTTGAACGGAACGCCGCGGACATTTTGGCCTATATCGAGTCGCTTGAACGGCCGCTTCTTGCCATTTTATTGACGCATGCCCACGGCGACCACGTCGGAGGTGTCGATCGCATCTTGAAAGTCCATCCTCATGCCGAGTTGTACATCTCGCGCCGCGATGCCCGATTGCTTGAAGGGGATCGGACGACCGACCCGGATGAGCGGGAGCTTAAAATTAAAGGCTCGCTCCCGACAATTCATTCGTTGCCGGACAAGCGGTTAGACCCAGGTGAGCGGTTGTTCGGGTTCCGCGTCTATCACGCTGCCGGTCACACACCGGGCTCCGTCGCTTATTTTGATGAAGCGAGTCGGATTCTGTTCGCAGGCGACGCGTTTCAATCGCATGGGGGAGTCGCTGTGGCAGGGGACGTCAGACCGCTTTTCCCGCTTCCTGGACTGGCGACATGGGATAAGTCGGCCGCTGTCGAGAACGCCGAGAAGTTGATCGATCTCGCGCCACGTCATACGTTCGTAGGCCATGGAAAATCGATTGAAGGGACTCATCGGCTCTATCGGGCGCTAAAACGCGCGAAGCGTAAACGGGCACGGCTGTTTTCACGGTAAAGGAGGAGGTGTGAGATGATGGAGCTACGTGAGATTCAGACGACGCAATATCGTTCGGCTGAGCAAATGCTCGAGATTCAACGAAACGCCTACGCGGTCGAGGCTGAGTTGATCGGTTTCGATGAGATTCCAGCTCGATATGAGACGGTTGAAGTGATTCAAAATTTATCCGGTGAGAGTTACGGATTGTATAACGACGAGCGGTTGATTGGATTTATCACGATTGAGACGGCCGAGACAACGGTCGAAGTCACAAAGCTGTGTATTGATCCGACATATTTTCGGGCGAGACTGGCGACGACCTTGCTCGAACACGTCTTAAGCCTTCATGAAGACAAGCTAGTTTATGTCCATACCGGAAAACATAACGGTCCAGCAAAGCGTCTGTATACGAAGTTAGGGTTTGAAGCGAGCTCCGAATTCGAACCGGAACCCGGTGTCACATTGATTCGATTTACACGTGCATAACATCTCGTCTCATTTCTCTCATTCTGTCTCACTTCTTTAAGTATACTAAAGGATTGAGACAGAGTTTTATTTTTACTGATAATATATGTTATGTTAACTAGAAAGAAAAAGAGAAGCGTAATGTCAGATTTGACGTCTCGCCTCTCAGCTGCAACTCAGAAAATTTTGTACCAATCCAACGTCAGTTCGATGTCCGAATTTCAGGTCTGTTTGAGCGTATCCACGTTCCTGAGCGCGAACCCTTCTTTCGCATAAAATCGACACGCGATCACGTTATCGGTCTGCGCTTCGAGTGACAATCCGAGCAACGATTGCAATTTCGCCTACGTCCTCTCAATACCGATCAGCATATGACCGAGTCGCTGTTTCGATACGTCTCGATATATACAAAACGGTTCCAGTCTCTTACTACACGGATTTGTCCGATACAAGTCGTCTCGTCGAACTCCAAGAATGCTTCCTCATATAATTGTTCAAACCCCTATTACATACCCATCGAGAATAAGGCCATCAAATTCCAAAGTGACAATCCTAGTGGAATGAGCGACAGGATGGTCACCCATCTTTTCTTTGTAAAGAGTCCAATCATAAGCGTGATTAAGCCGATTGCTAAAACGATGATCATCGTCATAACTGTCATGGTTGGTCCATCTCCCGTAGCTGGATTATTGTAACTGGTTTAAAGCTAGTTGCTCGTCGTTCATCAAGCACCTGTTACATTATTTGCTAGATTGATATGAAACTCTTCTTTCTGCTTGATACATCATAGCCAACATCAACAATTCCTTGATTCAACTTTATTCATTGTTGGACAAAGTTTCTTCACCATCCGCACAACTAGCTCAATTCAATTCTACACCTGTTTCGTCGGAAATAATAAACTGTATTACTCAACTGAATCGTTCATTCAAGGACGTGATAGCGCTTTATGGATTTGTGTTTCAAAAATAACTTTAACGCTGTTCATCCATTCTTAGGAGTTGCCTGTAATCGATTGTCATGCTATTTTTAGACAGATGATAACTTAAGGAGGAACATAGATGAAACGTTTGACAAAAGGCTTCGCGGCCTCCCTTTTACTTGCTGTCCCGCTCGCGGCGTGTGGTGATTCGAGCACCGATCAGGCCGAGACTTCGCGCTGGGATGAGATTCAAGAGAGCGGTACGCTCACGGTCGGGACGGCCGGCACACTCTACCCTGCCTCGTTCCGTGCCGAAGAAAGTGACGAGTTGACAGGATTCGATGTCGAATTGATGAAAGAGATTGGTCAGCGGCTTGACCTTGAAGTTCAGTTCAAAGAGATGGCGTTTGACAACATGTTGACGAGCGTCCAGAACGGGCAGATCGACGTCGCCGCGAACGACATCTCGGTCACAGAGGACCGCAAAGAGAAGTTCGCCTTCTCGACACCGTATAAGTACACGTACGGAACGGCCATCGTCCGGAAGAGTGACCTTTCAGGCATCGACTCGCTCGAGGACTTGAAAGGCAAGAAAGCAGCTGGAGAAGCGACGACCGTCTTCATGGAGGTGGCGCGTCAATACGGGGCTGAAGAAGTCATCTATGACAACGCGACGAACGACCAGTACCTTCGTGATGTATCGACTGGGCGCACGGACGTCATCTTGAACGACTACTACCTGCAGACGCTCGCCCTCGCCTTCTTCCCGGAGTTCGATATCGCCATCCACCCGGATATCGCTTATAACCCGCAAGAAGTCGCATTCCTCATGTCGAATGAGAACGACGAGTTGCAACAAAATATCGATCGTGTCCTTGCTGAGATGCTAGAGGACGGTACGGTGAAAGAATTGTCAGAACAGTTCTATAACGGCGCGGACGTATCGGTCGAGCCGGACGTCGAAGCGACGATCGTCGAATTGGACTGAGTATGTTCGAAGGAGTGAAATGGGAGGCAATCTTTGATGCCGACTTGGCCATCCGCTCGTTCCCGTACCTTCTCGGGGGGCTGCCGAACACGCTATGGATCTCGTTCGTCAGCATGTTCTTCGGGCTTGTGCTCGGTTTAATCCTTGCCCTTGGTAAGCTGTCACCGTCACGGCTACTCCGCTTCCCGTCGACGTTTTATATTTCGTTCATGCGAGGTGTGCCGATTTTGATCATTTTGTTCATCCTCTATTCTGGGTTCCCGTTCATCGGGATTCAGTTTGCGGCGTTGACGGCGGCGATTATCGGGTTCAGTTTGAACTCGGCCGCTTATATCGCCGAGATTATCCGGGCCTCGATTCGTGCGGTGGATGATGGACAGGTCGAGGCCGCCCGCTCGCTCGGGATGAACAAGTGGCTGACGCTCAAAGGGGTCATCTTGCCCCAGGCGACACGGATCGCCCTCCCCCCGCTCTCGAACGTGTTTCTCGATTTGATTAAGGCGAGCTCGCTCGCCGCGATGATTACCGTCCCCGAAATCTTCAACAAGGCGAAGATCGTCGGAGGACGAGAGTTCGATTACATGACGGTCTATTTGGTCGTCGCCTTGATCTATTGGGGCATCTGCACGTTCATGTCGTTCTTCCAAGACTGGCTCGAACGGCATTTTGAACGCTATTTGGATTCACCGAAACGATGACGATGCTGTCATCGTTTTTTCTTTTCGTATCATACGAGCGTTTGAATGTGCTATGATTTTCTTAAATATTCAGAAAAAGACGGGGGAACTACAAATGATACAACCATGGACCACATATTTGAACGACCAAGTGATCGGACAGTCGAAAGCCATCAAGCTGTCGACGATCGCCCTCCTTTCTGGCGGACACGTACTGCTTGAAGACCGGCCGGGGACCGGAAAGACGACACTCGCGAGAAGCCTCGCCTCTTCCGTGTCTGCTGCCTTCCAACGGGTGCAATGTACGCCGGACACGCTTCCGAGCGATATTTTAGGGATGGAGCTGTTCAATCCGACGACGGGCTCGTTCGAGCGCCGGACCGGACCAATCTTCACATCGATCTTGCTCGTCGATGAGATCAACCGGACAACGCCACGGACGCAATCCGCCCTCCTTGAGGCGATGCAGGAACGCCAAGTGACGCTCGGCGAAGTGTCACTTCGTCTGCCGGACCCATTTTTCGTTATCGCGACACAAAACCCGTTCGACGGGCAAGGCACGTTCCCGCTCCCGCAAGCCCAGCTCGACCGTTTCTTGTTCAAGCTGTCACTCGCACCGTTATCTCGCGAGTCCGAGCGCCGGTTGCTGCGTAATGAACATTTGAGCGCGGCGCCGTTCACGTTGAAGCAAGACGAGCTCGCCGAGATGCAACAAGCGGTCCGTGACGTGACGTTCCACGAGGCGATAGAGGATTACCTTCTTGATTTCGTCGAAGTGCTCCGGCACCACCGGGACATCGAGGTCGGGCCGAGTCCGCGGGCGACGCTCGCTTACACGATGGCGGCCCGGGCCCATGCATTTATGGACGGACGCGATTACGTGTCACCAGAAGACATTCGGGCGCTCGCCATGCCGATTCTTGGCCACCGCGTCGTCTTGACGGTCGAGGCATCATTGAAGACGAAACCGTCGAAGCTGATCAAATCTGTCCTTGAGACCATCGCGGTCCCATCAGAGGTGTGACATGCAACTCGTCAGCCCTCGCTACCTCGAGTCCGGGTATATGTGGCTCTTGTTCGTCGTCGGGGTGTTCATCGCCTTGTACGGCAACGTCTTCCTCGCGAGTGCGATTCTCGGCTTCAGCCTCTATGCGCTCATCATGCCGGAGCTGTTGTTCCGTCTCGCCGATCACGTGCATGTCGATGTGACCGACGAGTTGAAGCTGTTCCCGGGTGACGAGGAGACGTATACGATCAATCTATTGTCGACGGCACCTGTCCCGCTCGGTGTCGTCCGTTTGTCCGGTTACTTGCATCCGACCGTCGACTCGGAGGACCATGCGTTCTGGCGCCAAGAGAACTATGTCGGCCGCGAGGCGGAAGTCGCCTATACGCTTCCGTTGAAAGCGATCAAGCGCGGTCCGATCCGGATTGAGGCGATTGGCATTGAAATCCGTGACCCGCTCCGGATGTTCTCTCTCTATAAAGAAGAGCCGCTCGATCGGATCGGCTACGTCTTCCCGGACTTCATGCCGTACCCGATCCCGAAACGGCCGCCGACGTTGCCAGGCGAGGAGATGGTGCGCCATAGCGCCTATCGGGACCCGGAGACGTTCCAATCGGTGGCGCCGTACCACGGCCAGCCGATGCGTCAACTGTATTGGTCGGCCTATGCGAAGACGGGCGAACTGCTCGCCCGGACCGAGCAACCGGTTCAGGCGAACGAGTATGTCGTCGTCCTCGACTTGTTGACGAAAGACGGACGTGCCCTCACCCACCAGATGGAACGGTTGATCTCACAGGCGGCGGCGCTATGCCGCGACTTTGAGAAAGAGAACGCGAGCTATGGGCTCATCGTCCCGACGCTCACGAAAGACGGCATCACGTATGACCTCGCCCCGGGGAGCGGTGAGACGCATTTTCGTAAGGTCATGACGACACTCGCTTGTCTGTCGGAACGTGACTTCCCGCTCGCACGGTCATTGTTCGAACGGAAGGTCGCCAAATACGGGGGCAGCCAGTCTATCCTCCGGCTCGGGGGTGACGGACGATGAAACTATTATGGTGGGTCTTTGCCGCGTTTTATGTCGGTCACGTCTTTCCGCTCGTCTATCTTCTCACGCTGCGATTCCCCCGCAATTGGCAGCTCGGTGCCCAGACGGCGCTCAGCGTCATGGCGCTATACTTCTCTTTTGAGATGAGTGTCTCCTTGATGTTGTTCACGTACGTGCATGCCTTCATCCGCACGCTCGACTGGACGGACCGGTACGCCATCGCAAGCGTCTTGTTCTTGATCGTCGACTGGTTGTTCCCGCCGGCATCCCAACCGCTCGCGATGATCGCATTCCCGTTCCTGTTCTTGTTTTGGCAACGAAGTCTCTATTACCGCCGTGATTATAAACGGATGTTGGCGATGCTCGCCGTCGGCCTCTCAATCGGGTTGACGCTTGCCGTCGTGCTCCGGACGATTAAAGAGCTGTTGTTCGGCGATCTCGTGGCGTGGGTCCGTCCGTTTCTCATGTGGATTGCTGGCTGGTTCGATGGGTTCACGCTTGATCCGTCCGACCGGGTAAACCGGTTCATGGTGCCTGAAAATCCGAACTTGGATGCGGAGACGCTTTCGAACGAGACGTTCTTTGAGACGGCCTCGAATCAGACAGTCGTATGGATCGCCCTCTTCATCTTCTTGCTCGTCATCGGGGTGTTCCTGTTCATCTACTTGCAGAAACGAAAAGATGTCCAAGAAGAGGCGGTCGTGCCGAGACGGGCGCATGTCACCCATGAACGGACGCTACGTGCCGTGCGCACGCCGAAACACGTCCGGCTACTCGATGCGGGACGTCGTCTCGAGAAAGCCCATCCACGGTTCCATGAAGAGACGGTCCACGATTGGTTGACACGCATCCGCTTCACCGACGCTTCGCTCTTCGCCACTTGGCTCGAAGCGGCCGAGTACGGGGAGAAAGACGCGCCCGCTCCGATCATCGAGTCGTTCGAACAACATGTCAAACAATTGCTCAAACAATAAGACCAGCGTGACCCCTAGGGGTTGCGTTGGTCTTTTGTTATAAAATCGGGCTGAGTAGACGGGAGACGCTCTCTTTGAATCGAATCCATTTCGTCCGTGTCTCATAACGCTCAATCGTTAACTTGTCAGCACATGCGAGGTCTCGATCGAACGCATCGATGACGGACTGGGCCACAACTTCATCATAGACGAGCGCCGAGATCTCGAAATTGAGACGGAAACTACGGGCGTCGATGTTCGTCGTTCCAATCGAGGCGACCTCGCCGTCGATGACGAGCGTCTTCGCGTGCAAGAACCCACCTTCATACGTATATACTTCGGCACCGTAGCAGACAAGCTCGGCCGCATTCGTATACGTCGCCCAATAGACGAACATGTGGTCCGGCTTATTCGGAATCATCAGGCGAATTTTCGTCCCAGACATGAGCGCGTTGCGGCAGGCGTCGAGGAAGCTGGCGTCAGGGATGAAATAAGGCGTCTGGATGTAAATCGTCTCTTTCGCCTCGTTGATCATCTTGACGAGCATATTTTTCAAGTGCTCGGTCGACGAGTTCGGGCCTGATGTGACGATTTGCACCGGGGAATGGGCCGTCTCGAGCAGGACGGTCGGCGAAAGGAAGTCCTCTTTCTCGGACCGATGTTTCGTCGGTACGGCGCGGTTCCAATCGAGGATGAAACGTTCGAGCAGTTCACGCACCGCCTCCCCTCTCATCCGCAGATGCACGTCGCGCCAATAACCGAACTGACGATTCGTGCCCAAGTACTCGTTCCCAACGTTAAAGCCACCGATATAGCCGATGTCTCCGTCGATGATACATAGCTTGCGGTGATTGCGGTTGTTGACCCGAAAGTTGATGCCGAAGCGTGACGGGAAGAACGACTTCACCTCGCCGCCGTGCGCGAGGAGCTGTTTGAAATGGGAGCGTCGCAACCCCCTCGAGCCGACGGCGTCATAAAGCAGACGTACTTTGACACCTTCCTTGGCCCGGCGTGTAAGCGCCTCGATGAGCGCTTGACCGAGCGAATCGTTTTGAATGATGTAGTCATCTCGATGTCATGGAACAACGCCTCGAACTTCTGCTCGCCGTCATGAATGACCTGAATCGCATTATGATACGTCACGAGCGCGTTCGTGGAAGATAAGTTCAAGCGGGCGAGCCTTCGATATTTGGATAAGAGCGGGTCATAAGCGAACAGGCCATCATGCGCATCGAGCCCAGTCAATTGGTCGTCGACGTGTTTGGCGTACTCGTGGCGACGTTCCTCGTCGACTTGATAAAAGTTGTTCGATTTGATTAACCGACCGAAGAAGATGTAGATGAAGAAACCGAGCAGTGGGATAAAGAATAGGACGAGCAACCAAGCCCACGTCGAACCGATGTCACGCCGCTCGAAAAAGATGATGGTAACGGCGAACGTGACGTTCAAGACAATCAGCACGATACCGAGAACGCTGATGATGATTTCCATTGAGACCATCCAATTCCCCTCTTTTTCTCTCTACATACCCGTTTAAAGGAGATTTGGCGTGAGTGAATATGGCCAGACGATAATTCGTTTCAGTTTCCGCCTGTTTGTCCGCAAACATTCACGGATTGACACGCATCGACACAAAAAAAACACCGCTGGCGCGGTGT
>NZ_JNAA01000074.1:0-16578 GCF_000696055.1 Exiguobacterium sp. AB2 | reverse complement strand
CTGACGAGCAGCATGTCCCGAAGAGGCAACTGTTGGGATAATGCGGTGATTGAATCGTTTCATTCGAATTTGAAGTCTGAGGAGTTCCAGTACGTCAAGTTCAACTCGTTAAGTGACCATGAAGTGCGTGAGCGGGTGGACCATTACTTAACTTACTATAACGAAGAACGTATCCAAGAAAAATTAGGCTACCTCACACCGATAAAATATGGTGTGGTGGCAGCCTAATAAGGTGTTTTTATTAGTGTCTCATATAGCTAGGTCAGTCTACAGCTCCGTCTTGTTTTATTTTGTATCGTAATAGGCGTCGACGATCCGTTTCAGAGAACGGACGTTCAAATCGAGTGGTTGAAAGCCGGCATCGGCGAGCAACTGTTTCGTGTTCGCATCGGTGAAGCGGATATCACGGTCCAAGTACGGGTTGAACACTTTCACCATCTCGTTGAACGTCTCCTCGACCGAACTGAGCGACGACGTCGGCGTATCGGTGATCTTCAAGTGCGGGAAGGCGAGCGCCTCTTTCATGAACTCGAGCATGTCGGCGTTCCGTGGCGGTGTGTCGTTCGTGACGTTATAGATTGTGCTCGGGCGGGCGTGTTCAATCGCCGCGAACAGGACGTCCGCGACATAGTCGACCGGGACGAGGTTCGACGTCCCGGTCTCTGAACCGACGAGCCGAATCGGGCCTGACGGGGCCGCACGTCGCTCGAGGCGACGCTTGAACACTTCGAGTGCGCGCATGTACCCGTACATCGTGAACTTCGAGTCGGCCTCTCCGGTCTTTGAATCGCCGACGATGATCGCCGGTCGGAATATCGAGACGTCGAGTTCGTCTCGTGTCTCCCAGACGGCACGTTCGGCGTGGGCCTTGCTCTCCTCATAAGGGTTGTGGAACGTCTGGTTTGTATAGAGCGTCTCATGCCCGACTTCCTGCGCACCGAGCGTGTAGGCCGTGCTCACATGGAAGAATCGGGGGCATCCGAGCGCTTTCGCCAACTCGAGCGCTTGTTTTGTCCCGGTCAAGTTCGTCTCGAACAGTTCGTCACGAAGCGCTTCGTCGAATTTTACGAGTGCGGCCATATGCAGCACGAGGTCCACCTTCCCATGATTTCGCTCGATAAACGTCTCGTCCGCACCGAGGAGCGGCGCCGTCAAGTCACCGGCGAGCACTTCGATGGCCTCACGTTCTTTTGACGTAAAAACATGGGTGACTTTTTCGGGGGAGCGGGCGAGGACATAGAGGTGATGGCCTCGCGCAATCAATTCCTTTGCCAGCCGTCCCCCTAAAAATCCTGTTGCACCTGTCATAAAAATATTCACAGCGTTCTTCCTCTCTCGTTCAGTCTTTCTTCATCATACCAACAAGGAAGGTTTCAAGCTACTTTGATTCGTGTTTTCAAATTTGGGGTTTAACAATTTTTAAAGTGGGTTATGAACTAAAGAGAAGCGTACGAAACGGTACGTCATGACAGTGATGACCTGTCAAATAACTTAAGTGAGGTTTTTTAGAATCATGGCAAATCTATTCGGAACTGATAAGGATAGCTACAGGAAGCAACAAGCAGAGATTGAGAAAACGGTCGAAGAGAAAGGGATCACGCAAATCCATCTCTACTTCTCGGACGTCCTCGGCGATTTAAAGCTATTGACGCTGTCTGCAAAATTGTTGCCCGAAGTCTTTGAAGGGAAGACGATGTTCGACGGTTCATCCATCGACGGGTTCTCTTCCATCAAAAACTCAGACTTATTCTTACGCCCGGATTTAGATCGTCCACGGTACGAAAAAGACGGTGAAGAGAGAATCCTCGCCTTCTTCTGTGACGTTTGTACACCTGATGGGGAGCGGTATGAGTTCGATCCCCGGAACGTCTTGAAAGATGCGCTCGAGCGTGCTGCCCGGGATGGCTACTCGATTTTTGTCGGGGCTGAGCCGGAATTCTTCATCTTTGACGAGAACGGTGAATTCTATGACGAGGCTGGATACTTCTCGACTCGCTCAGAAGACAAAGGTTATGAGGTACGACAACATATCGCCAATCGCCTAAGCGAGGTCGGTTTCAATATCGAGGCGGTCCACCACGAAGTGGCACCCGCCCAGCACGAGATTGGCATCAAATATGACGATGCGCTCCATACAGCGGACAACATTCAATTCTTCAAAGAAATCGTCCAGCTCGCCGCACAAGAGAAAGGCGCGAAAGTGTCGTTCTTACCGAAACCGCTCCGCGATGTGAACGGGTCGGGGATGCACTTGAACATCTCGGTCTGGAAGAACGACAAAGATGGAAAACCGACCGAGAACGCGTTCGAGGAGCCGGATGCAGATTATGGATTGTCGACGACGGCCCGTCACTTCATCGAAGGGATTTTGAAGCATGCCCGGGCGACGGCCATCTTCACGAACCCGCTCCCAGAGTCGTATGAACGACTCGTCCCAGGTTTTGAGGCGCCGGTCAATATTTGCTGGAGCCCGTCGAACCGAAGCTCGATGATTCGAATCCCAGCATCGCGCGGCAGTGCGACACGCGTCGAAGTGCGAAACCCGGACCCAAGCGCGAACCCGTATTTGGCACTCGCGGCCCTTATTTATGCAGGTCTCGAAGGAATCGAGCAACAAATCGAACCGTCAGCACCGAACGAAGACGACTTGTTCGAATACTCGGCGAAGCAAATCGAGAGCCAAGGCATCGCCTCGCTCCCGGCGACGTTCCACGAGTCGATTCAATCGCTCAAGTCGGATAGCTTCCACAACTATTTCAACGAAGATTTGATCGATCGTTACTTGTCGCTCATCCAAGTGCGCAAATAACACGAAAGACGCCATTCCTCACACTGGAGGAATGGCGTCTTTTTAATGGATCCCGCGCATATAGCGTTTGATGACCGGTGCAAGGGCGAACAAGATGAGACTGAGGACGATAGCGGCGCCACCGATGATCCCAAAATAAATCATCTCATTCTCAGGTGAATAGAAGCGGACGAGCTGGGCGTTGATCCCTTGTGCGGCCGCGTTCGACAAGAACCAAAGTGACATCGTCTGGGCCGAGAAGGCGGCCGGCGCGAGTTTCGTCGTCGCCGATAGTCCGACCGGAGACAAGCTCAGCTCACCGAGAACGACGATGAAGTAACTAAGGACGAGCCAGAGCGGATTGACGAGCGTATTCGGCCCACCGAAGTAAGCCGGTAGCAAGATGACCAAGAAGCTGAGTCCGGCGAATAGAATCCCGAACGCGAACTTGACCGGGATGCTCGGCTCACGGTCGCCGAGCCGGACCCAAACCCAAGCGAACACCGGCGCAAGTAGGATGATGAAGAGCGGGTTGAGCGACTGGAACCACGCCGCCTTCAGTTCGAGGCCGAGGAAGTTCAAGTTTGTGCGTTGATCGGCGTAGTTCGCGAGGATCGTCGCCCCTTGCTCCTGGATCGCCCAGAACATGACCGAGGCGATGAAGAGCGGGATGTAGGCGATGATACGCGACCGCTCGATTTCGGTCGTCTTCGGACTGCGGTACATGACGATGAAGTAAATCGTCGGAATCGCGATCCCGAACACACCGACGAGTCCGATGAACGTGTTAATCGTGAACAGCCCGCGTGGAATCAAGACGGCGAGCAGTCCCCCGATTACGAGGACGGCGATGGTCGAATATTTGATTGCATTTCTCCGTTCTGAAGGCGTCAGTGGATTCGGCACATAAGAACCGGCGAGACCGAGGTTTCCTTTCTTCGTGACGATAAAGACGACAAGCCCGATGAACATTCCGACGGCGGCGAGGGCGAAGCCCCAATGGAAGCCGTAATCGGCCTGGACTTGACCGACGATGAGCGGGGAGATGAACGCCCCAAGGTTGATCCCCATATAGAAGATACTGAAACCAGCGTCCCGACGACGATCGGTCTCATGATACAAGTCGCCAACGATACTCGAGACGTTCGGTTTCAAGAGACCGGTCCCGATGACGATGAGTCCCATCGAGATGAACAAGAACGTCAGACTCCCAGGAACAGACAAGACGATATGGCCGAGCATGATGAACACGCCGCCATAGAATACGGCCCGTGACGTCCCGAAGACACGGTCGGCGAGCCAACCGCCGATGACGCCGGACATATAGACGAGCGCCCCGTACACCGACATGATCGACAAGGCGACGTTCCGGTCTAAGCCGAGTCCCCCTTCAGATACCTCGTAATACATATAGAAGACGAGGATGGCCCGCATCCCGTAATACGAGAAACGTTCCCAAAATTCAGTGAAGAACAACGTGAACAACCCTTTTGGCTGTCCGAAAAATCCTTTTTGTGGCACACTGTCCACGATTTTCTGTTTATCGATTCTTTCCATGAAAGATTCCTCCCAACTTTCATATCATAAAAAGAACCGTTATGTTTGTAAAGTAAAATTGAATCTCTGTTTCAAAATTTAATCCATTTGAAATGAAATCAAAAAACACACTAACCAACAAGGTTTAGTGTGTTTTACCGGTCAGGCCGTCTTCTGTTTCGCTTCTGCCGCCCGGACTTTGCGTCCGAGCTGCCAGTAGATGAGACCGGAGACGCAACTGGCGATGCCGACGAGGAGCAGCGCCACGTGCCCGGCGCCTCGGTTGAAGAACAAACTCGCGAACAGCGGCGCCGTCACACCGCCAATCAACCACTGGATGCTGGCGGCACCGTTGTAGGCCCCGCGCATATTCTCGGGCGCGATCATGGCGATGAACGTCTGCTGGACAGGCGACATGATCATCTCGCCGAGCGTGTAAAACGCATAGACGGCGAGGAGGACGGAGACGAGCATGAGATATGGCGTGCTGAGTGAATAGAGGAGACGCGGGACGACGGCGAGAAGCATCATGCCGACACCGAACACGGTCGCCCCGGCGAGCATGACGTTCCCGAACGGCTTCTGGCCGAGCTTCGAGGCGATCGGGAACTGGAACAAGACGACCATGATGCCGTTCAAGGCGAGCAAGTAAGCGAACGGGTTTTGCCGGTCCGTGAACGTCGGCAGCGACTCACGCAAGAAGAGCGGCAACATGCTCTCGACGATGGCGAACCCCATCGAGATGAAGATGCCGGCAAAGATGAAGACAAGGAAGACCCGGTCCTGGGCGAAGATGCGCAACACGTCTTGGTTCGACAACGTCTCGTGCTCGGTCGTCTCGGGCAACGTCTCACGGATGAACTTGGCTAGGACGAGTGCGTAGAGCCCGAACACGACCGCCGCCGCGAAAAAGATATACTGGCGGTCGAGAAAGAGGACGGCACTGCCGAGGAGCGGTCCGAACGCGGCCCCGATGTTGTGCCCCATCCGGAGTAGGCCGAACGCCTCGTTCAACTGTTCCGGCTCGGTCACGTCCGCGACCATGGCGCTCGCGGCCGGATGGAACAACGAATTCGTCAAGCCGAGCATCGCGTTCAAGAGCAGGAGCGGCCAGAACGTATCGGCGAAGGCGAAGCCGACGAGTGCGAGCGCATCCCCGACGATGGCCGTCATCATGACGGGCTTACGTCCGTAAAGGTCGGCGAGACGCCCGCCGACGACCGAGCCGATGAGCGCCATGATCGGTCCGGTCGCGAGGATGACCCCGACCTGGACGTAACTGTCGAGCTTGTCACTATAATAGAGGACGAGGAACGGGGCAATCATGAACATCATGACGCCGGTGATCGTCTCGCCGAGGAAACGGATCCAAATGTTGCGGTCGAGCCGCTTGAGTGATTGATACATACGGGTTCACCTGTTTCTGAGAAAGTAAAAAGGGACGAAGCGTGCGCGGAGGCATACTCGTCCCTTTGTCTACGCATGCCTCGAAAGACAGGCGGAACCGTTCGATTGTCACGAAAGTCAAGGCGCCTGTCTGTCAGTATGAAGTTTCGTCTGTAGTCCGTTCATGACTGACATGGGGCAGCCTCCTTTCTAATAGTTGTCTACAGCTAAACTGTATGACAGATTGTTTGAATGTGTCAACTTATTTTAGAGCAGTTCGTTCAAATTCTTTCGTGACAATCGATAGTCGATGAGACGTGACAGGATGACTTGAATCATCGCCGTCACAGGAACGCTGATGAACATGCCGACGAGGCCGAAGAGGCTGCCGCCGATGATGATCGACGTGATGACCCAAAACGGCGTGATCCCGACGCTGTCGCCGAGAATTTTAGGTCCGAGCCACAATCCATCGAACTGTTGCAATAAGAAGATGAACACGAGGACGAGGACGGCCGTGAACGGGTCGTAGAAGTATGTGATGATGAACGCCGGAATCATCCCGAGGAGCGGCCCGACATACGGGATGAAGTTTAAGATCCCGATGATGACCCCGAGCAAGAGGGCGTACGGTGCCCCGATGATGAGTAGACCGATGACGGCCATCACACCGATGATGAGACAGTCGAGCGATTTGCCGATGATGTAACGTTTGAAGATGTAATCCATCTCCTGGAAGATGTCAATCGTCGTCTTCGCCGTAGCGACAGGGAACAGCGCATACAACAGACGTTTGAACATCCGGGCGAACACTTCTTTGTCTTTCAATAGATAGATGGAGATGACAATCCCAATCAAGAAGTTGATGAGCGTCATCGTGAAGCTCGAGACGTAACTGACCGACGACAACACGGCCGTCTCGACCCAGCCCGAGTAACGCTCCTCGAACCGCTTGAAGTCGAGCGTCTGGGCGATCGTCTCATTGTAATCTTGCAAAAACGCATTCAACTGACCGACGAAGCCGTCAAGTTGCCGGATATAAAACGGCAACTCCTCGATGAGCGAGGCGACGCTCGAATAGATGCGTGGGAACAGCGTCACGGCCGAGATGACGAGCAGCCCGATGAACGTCACGTAGACGATCAAGAGGCCTTGGTATCGTTTCAACGAGAATCGCTCCTCCATATACGACAGCACCGTGTTCAACAAGAGGGCGATCGCGATCCCCATGATGACGGGGGTCAATAGTTGAAACGTATACTGCAACACGCGTGAAATCGTGTCCGGTTCGCTGATGACCCGCCATAAGACGAGTAAAATCAGGCCGATCACTGTTAGTTTCCAAATCAATTGCCGGTTTAGCTCCACGAGTCCAACCCCTCACCCTACATTTTTTTCAGAATAACGTTCTTCTTTTACTATGGCCGTTTTTTTTCAGGGTTTCAAGAGCACTTCGTCATTTTTCAAAATAAGGATTGACAGCAATGGGAACGTTTGGTTTACTTAAGGACATATTACACATAAATCGCATATAAACACTTTCTATCAAGAGAAGCGGAGGGACTGGCCCGATGAAGCTTCAGCAACAGATTGTTTCAATACTGTGCTAATTCCAGCAAGGTAACCTTGAGAGATGGGAAGGTGGTTGTTTGAATACGTCTGTATCTCGACACCCCTTTCCTCGGAAAGGGGTGTTTTTTGCATAGGAGGACCATCCATGGCAGACAGACGTTCAAACTTACTTAAGACTTTACCCCCACAGCACTTCGTCGGGCTCGCGAAAGAAGTGGCCGCGCTCGAACAGGCCGGGGCCGATATTATCCGGCTCGGGCAAGGCACGCCGGACTTGCCGACGCCGAAACCGATCTGCGAGGCGCTCGAGACGGCGCTCGCGAACCCGGAGACCCATCAGTACGGTCCGTTCCGTGGGCAAAGCCGATTGAAACAGGCGGTGTCGACGTTCTACTTGAACGAATATGGAGTCGACGTCGATGCCGAGACGGAAGTCGCGATTTTAATCGGGTCGAAATCGGGGCTGATCACGCTCCCACAATGTGTCCTTGAACCGGGGGAAGGCATCTTGCTCCCGAATCCGGGCTATCCGGATTATATATCGGGCGCACGGCTGGCCGGTTCGGTCGTGCATGACCTCGTCCTGACAGAAGCCAACGATTTTCTACCGGATTACAACTCGCTCGATACGCACGGGGCGCGGCTCATGTATTTGAACTATCCGAGCAATCCAACCGGCGCCGTCGCGACGCCACAATTCTTCGAGGACACGGTCCGTTTCGCCCGAGAGCAGGAACTGATGGTCGTCCACGACTTCGCCTATGGCAGCATCGGCTTTGACGGGCATGTGCCGCCGAGCTTCCTTCAAGCCGACGGGGCGAAAGAGGTCGGCATCGAAGTGTACACGATGTCGAAGGCGTTCAACATGTCCGGCTGGCGCGTCGCCTTCGCCGTCGGCAACAAAGACATCATCGAGGCGATCAACACGTATCAAGACCACGTCCATGTCAGCGTCTTCTCCGCGATTCAAGAAGCGGCCGTCGCCGCACTCGAGTCACCGAAGTCGGTTCGAGATGACTTGTCCCGTCTGTATGAGACGCGGCGCGACCGATTGGTGGACGGCCTGCACCAAGCCGGCTGGGACGTGACGGCCCCGAAAGGCTCGTTCTTCGTCTGGGCGAGAGTGCCGGAAGGCGATTCCGCCTCGTTCGCCAAAAAGCTGCTTCATGAGGCAGGCGTGGCCGTGACACCGGGCTATTTCTTCGGCACCGAAGGGGAGCGCTACGTGCGTTTCGGACTCGTCTCCCCGGAGCCGAAGATTGACGAGGCCGTCGAGCGTATCGAGCGGCTGTTCGCCGCCTATGAAGAGGTGCGGGCGTGATCCGTCAAGCCGTGCTCGAGTATGATCACGCCGCTGACGCGCTCGATCGTCTCGACGAACTGATCGGCGCTCGTTCGGTCCATGTGTTGCGCGGGCAAAACGGCTACCCGACCGTCGAACGGCTACTCCCTTCGATTCAAACCTATCCGGCAACGACGTTCCGAGGAGATTGCACGGATCGTGAGGCGGATCGCGTCGACCTCGACGGGGCGGACGTCCTCATCGCCGTCGGTGGCGGCAAGCTCGTCGACACGGCCAAACTCGTCGCCGTACGGAACGGCGTCCCGCTCATCGTCATCCCGACGCTCGCCTCCAACTGTGCGGCGTTCACCCCGCTCAGCGTCGTCTATCGCGACGACGGGAGCTATGACCGCTATGACGTCTTCCGGGTCGTCATCGAACGCGTCATCGTCGACGCCCGGGTCATCGCATCATCGCCGTATGATTATTATCGAGCCGGCGTCATCGACACGGTTGCGAAGTTTTATGAGGCCCGCTATTTGAGCGGGGACGCCTCGACCGATGCCGGCGTCGATGCCGGACTCGCGCTCTCCAAGCAATGTCATCGCCTGCTCGAGCTCGAATTGACCGAGACCGCCTTCCGCTCGTATGGGGAAGGGACGCGTTATGCGGTCGACCACGTTCTCGCCATCGGTGGGGCGGTCGGTGGGTTCGGCGACGCCGGGACACGGGTCGCCGTCGCGCACGCCGTCCATAACGCGCTCAGTCAGTTCGAGACGACGCATCCGTTCCTGCACGGGGACAAGGTCGGCTTCGGGTTGCTCGTCCAAGAATCGCTACGCGGCTCGGAAGACGTGGCTCGGCTTCGGGCGTGGCTCGAAACGGTTGAGGCCCCGACGACGCTCGAGGCGCTCGGTCTTTCGACGGACGAGATCCCGTTCCTCGTGGCAGCAGTCATGAGGGAGACGACGCTCCAACAGTTGCCTGAACCGATTGATTATGACTATTTGAAAATAATTCTTGAAAATTTGCAGAAAACTATTTACAAATAAAAGAATAATGAGTAAGATAAAGACAATTAAATTGAACGTTTGCTTATCAAGAGCGGTGGAGGGACTGGCCCTATGAAACCCGGCAACCAGATCGTAAGATCATGGTGCTAATTCCAACAGGCGGAAGCGTCTGGGAGATGAGCGTGTCCGACTTCGCTGTGTCGTGCCCGCCTCTCTTGATGAGTGGCGGGCTTTTCATATTAAAGGAGGAATCATTCAATGAACATCAAATCAAAATCAGTCCTTGCCGGGACATCGTTACTCGCCGCGATCGCGCTGTCAGCTTGCGGACAATCGGATGCGAGCGAGGCGCTCAGCAACGAGTCGATCACGATCGGTGTGACCGGGGGGCCGCACCAACAAATCGCCGAGGAAGTGAAGAAGCTCGCCGCCGAGGACGGGCTCGAGCTCGATATCAAGGTGTTCAACGACTACAATACCCCGAACGCCGCGCTCGCTGAAGGCAGCCTCGACGTGAACAGCTATCAGACGCTGTCGTTCCTCGAGCTCCAAAAAGCGGATAAGGGCTACAAGATTGACGACGTGTTCAAGACGGTCGCCTTCCCGATGGGGCTCTATTCGGACAAGCTGACCGATATCGACGAATTGAAAGAAGGCGACAAGGTCGCCGTGCCGAACGATCCGGCGAACGAACTCCGTGCGCTTCGCCTCTATGAGACGGCTGGTCTCATCACGCTCAAGGAGGGCTTGACGGACAAGGCGACGAAACGAGACATCGCCGAGAACCCGCTCAACCTCGAGTTCATCGAGCTCGAGGCGTCACAGCTCCCGACGCAACTTCCTGAGGTCGCGCTTGCCGCCATCAACACGAACTTCGCGATGGGTGCGGGGCTCTCGATCAACGAGGACGCCCTCTTCCATGAAGACACGGTCGACAACCCGTACCCGAACTACGTCGTTGTCCGGACCGACAACAAAGAAGACGAGGTCGTCGAGACGCTCAAGTCATACTACCACTCTGACGAGATTCGGACGTTCATCGAAGAGACGTTCAACGGCTCGATCGTCCCGGCATTTTAAGGAGGCACTATGATCGCACTCAAACAGATCAAGAAGACGTTCACCGTCAACAAAGGAACGGTCACGGCGCTCGATGACGTGTCGCTGACGATTGAAAAAGGTGAGATCTTCGGCATCATCGGGCGCAGCGGTGCCGGGAAGAGCACGCTCATCCGGATGATCAACCTGCTCGAACGCCCGACGTCGGGCCAGGTCGAGATCGAAGGACAGGACATCACGAAACTCGGCAAAAAGGAGCTCTCGAAGCTCCGGCACCGCATCGGGATGATCTTCCAACATTACAACTTGCTGAAGACGGCAACGGTCGAAGAAAACGTCGCCATCCCGCTCCGCCTTGAAGGGCTCGATAAAGAGACGATCCGACAGCGGGTCGACAAATACCTCGACATCGTCGGACTGACCGACCATCGCAAGCATTACCCGGAACAGCTCTCGGGCGGACAGAAGCAACGCGTCGCCATCGCCCGTGCCCTCGCGCACGAGCCGGATATTCTCCTCAGCGACGAGGCGACAAGCGCACTCGACCCAGAGACGACCGAGTCAATTCTCGACTTGTTGCTCGAGATTAACCGCGAGCTCGGCTTGACGATCTTCCTAATCACCCACGAGATGGAAGTCATCGAACGGATCTGTGACCGTGTCGCCGTCATCGACGGCGGCAAGATCGTCGAGGAAGGCGACGTGCTCGACGTGTTCGCCGACCCGGTCCACGCGACGACGCAGAAATTCTTGAAGACGAACCTCGACGTGCCGGAAGAAGTCGTCAAGGAACTGAGCACGCACGGCACGCTCGTCCACTTGTCGTTCATCGGCAGCCAGACCGAACAGGCCGTCCTCGCCCAGTTGACGAAGCGGTTCGGGCTCCTCCCGAACATCATCGGCGGCGGCATCAAGAAGTTGAAACGCGGGCTCGTCGGCAACCTGCTCATCCATCTCGACGGGGATGTCGACAAGACCGACCAAGCCGTCCGCTATCTCGAAGCGAGCGGCGTGAAAGTGAAGGAGGTGACGAACCATGCTACAGTTCTGGGCCGACTGGGGTGACTTGATTTGGACCGGTACGATTCAAACGCTGACGATGACAGGCATCGCCCTCGTCATCTCGACGTTCATCGGACTGCCGCTCGGGACGTTGCTCGTGTTGACGCGTCCGAGCGGGCGCCTGGCGAACCGTTACGTCTACGGCGCGCTCTCGAGCGTCATCAACGTGGTCCGTTCGATCCCGTTCATCATCCTATTGTTCTTCATCTTGCCGTTCACGCGGTTCATCATGGGGACGACGATCGGGGTACAAGGGGTGCTCCTCCCGCTCATCGTCTTCACGGCACCGTACATCGCACGTCTCATGGAGTCGGCGCTTCTCGAAGTCGACCGCGGCGTCGTCGAGGCGTACGAGGCGATGGGTATCTCGACACGGAAGATCATCTGGTACGTCCTCATCCGTGAGGCCCGCTCGTCGATCGTGCTCGGACTGACGATCGCGACGATCGGGTTGATCGGGGCGACCGCGATGGCCGGGCTCGTCGGGGCGGGTGGCCTCGGAGACATCGCCTATCAGTACGGCCATCTCCGCTTCGAGCCGGAAGTCATGTACGTGACGATCTTCGTCTTGATTTTGCTCGTCCAATCGATTCAATCGTTCGGAAACCGCTTGGCGGCCCGACTCAAGAAGGCATAATAAAAAGAGCGCTGCTGCGGCAGGGCTCTTACTTGTTGTCGAGCAGACGTTTCAGCTCGGCGATTCGGTCATGGCGCGGGATGAACGTCCGGATCTCTTTCTCGCTAAACCCGATTTGAATCCGATTGTCGTCGACGACAATCGGGCTCTTCAAAATCTGAGGGTGCGAGGCGACGAAACTATACAGTTCTCGGAGCGACATCTCATCGAGCTGGTCGGCGGCCTGTTTGTACACGCTTTTTTGGACGGACAACAGGTCGGTCGTCCCGTTCTCGGTAAGGCGGAGCATGTCTTTGAACTCGTTGAACGACATCCCTTGGTCAGTCAATTTCTTCTCGATGAACGGGATGTTCTGTTCACGTAACCAATCAATCGTCTTGCGGGAAGAACTGCAGCTAGTATGTGTGAATACGGTGACCGTCACCACAACCACTTCTCCTTTGCGTCAAGTTGGATAGTTCTATTTTCTATCATTCATACGTCATGTAGCGGAATATGTTTCAAATCACATAGACTTTTTTCTCGTCTACTAAGGAATGATGTCCCTATCGGAAGGGTACATGACGAAAGAGACTATATTTTAAAGAGGAGTTCATATGTTCGATTATACGGTTACGACGGATCAATCAGTCGCAGACGTCGTCGAGAAGCTGAAAGGGACGCTCAAAGAAGAAGAGTTCGGCGTCCTTTGGGACTTTGACCTCAGGGCGACGCTTGAAGAGAAAGGGCAGGCAATCGACGGGGACTATCGCATCCTCGAGGTGTGCAACCCGGAGGAAGCGAAGAAAGTGTTGACGGCGCATCGCGAGGGCGGCTATTTCCTTCCATGTAAACTAGCCGTCTTCACGAAAGACGGGGCGACGCATGTCGGCATGCCGAAGCCGACGAGATTGATCGAGCTGATTGAGGACGATTCACTCCAAGTCATCGCACGAGACGTCGAGACTCGACTGATACGCGCCATCGATAACAGCATCTGAACGGATCACCCGCTACTATGGCGGGTTTTCTTATGTCATTGAAAGTAAGTAAATGGTAAAATTGGATTATCAAACAAAAAGGGGCGGTACGATTGAAGCCGAAGTTGATTGTAATCGCGATGAGCATGCTCGTCCTCTCGGGGTGTGGGGACGAGCGCGACAGCGCACTGAAATTAGATTATATCGATGAACATTGGATCGTCGGACATTATTCGCTAAATCAGAAGGCAACGGCGGACGTCGGTACGGTACTCGAGGCGTGTACGGGGGACTTGACGACGACACTCGAGGGCGAACTGACCGTGCACGACACGATCGTGGTGAGTCGTCCGCCGTTCACGAACGCAGGTGATGACTTTATGTATAAGGCGGTCACGTATGTGGAAGGGGACCGACTGTACGCGGTCTGCCGGGACATGGTCTCGCCGAATCTCCAGGCCGAAGTCGTTCCATCGTTCCCTGAACAAGTCGTCACTTCCCAACCGGTCGACCGGGCGCCGGTCGTGTTACCGATCTCAGCATCGGCCAAGAGAGCGTTCCTCGAAGCGGATGTGTTGCAGGACCATCCGTTCAAGCTCGAGCCGTTCGGTGATGCCGTGTTCGCGTTCTCGCAGGCGCTCTACGGTGAAATCGAGATTGCGATCGACGGCTGGCCAACGTTGTTCCCGCTACATATATTCGAACCGGCGTCCGTAGGGATCGGTGACATCCAGATGATGTTCGCGTCAAGCGAGAGTGAGTCGTTGCCTTATATCTTGATGCGTTACGGGGACGGACACATCTCTTCCCAACCACTCGAGGTGACGTTCGATGCGACGAAGCCGGCCCCTCGGTTCGAGTCGCTCGAGGTCGAACGGCTACCGATCGACACGGATGTCCTCATCCCGGACATTTCGTACCCCATCTTTGCATTTCATTATGAAAAGGACGGGAAGCGTGAGACGTCCGAAGTGACGTTGACGTATCGGGAGGGGACGTTCGACACCGAAGAAGACCGAGACTTGAGGCAGCGATTCGCAGACGAACAGTTGGCGATTCGGGGCGCGGAGCCGTATGTCTACGTCCATAAAAAACCGTTCAATTTTGATGAGACGCTCGCCTATCCGGATGTCCTCAAGGCGGCCGGCACCGATGTGGATGAGCTGATCGAGGCCATCAAGCTAGCCGAGCCCGTCAAACGGAACGGCGAGACGGGGGAGTACACACGCTTGACGATCGTGGACGGCTTGAAAGGACAGCAGTTCGCCATCTCGTTCAAACAACGGTCGAAGAAGCGTGACGTGTACATCACGGACCTCTTATCGGAACAGACGTATAAACTGACGAGCGGAGGGGCCGAGACATTCTTCTCGTACTTCCCTCAAGTGAGAGAGTGAGTGGCAGGATGAATCAAGGAAGAAGAAAATCTAATAAGCTGTTTGTAAGTGGCATCGGACTCATCGTTTTGCTGACTGGTTGTGCTGAATCGGAAGATGTCGTGCAATATGATTATGTCGCGTCCCACTGGACGGCCGAACGTGTGGCGATGGATGAATCGGTCCAACAAGTCGACCCGAAAACAATCCTCACACAATGCGAGGAGCAGGAGCTCGTCTCTGAAATCGAGGGGGATGCTTTAACGATGCTCGGGATCGCCTATGCGACTCGAATGCCATTCACTGAGCAAAACGGAACGACGTACGCGTTCACCCAAGTCGCATATGTTGAAGGGGAGTCGCTCTATGCGCTCTGCCAATCCAATCATCTCGAAGGCTATCGGGCCATCAAGCTAAAGACCCGTCCTGATTTTCTGAAAGACGAAGAAGGAATCGAAGTACCAATGCTTCCTCAAATCGAATCGGGCACGGACGAGGCACGGGATGCGATCCGCTCCAACCGTTTCCATTATATGAATTAACGTTTGAGATAGACGGGCAAAACGTCACGAAAACGCTGTCGATTCGCTTTCAACCCAACGCCCTGTTACGAGAACCATCAGAAGTCGAACCGGAATCAATGGCCTATCTCCATCGATATCCGTATGAACCGAACGTGTCGTTTCATTACCCGGATGCGATCAGTCTCGGCCATGATGCACAGGAGCGACTGCTTGGAGCGCTCAATGAAGCGAGGCCGACGAAGCGGGTCGGGGAGTCCGGCGCGTACAACTATTTGACGCTATTTCAAGGGAACCGTGGCCAACAGTTCGAGCTATCCTATCATAAAAGGTCGAGTAAGGTTGATGTTTATATAGAGGAGATTGACACAGAACGTCAATTCAAGCTGACGAGTGAAGGGGCTGAGACGTTCCAGGACGTATTCCCCCAAGCGTTCGAATGAAGAGACAACTAGTGCGTGGAACCATCTGGAACAGCCGATTGCGGGTGTTCCTTTCTTTTTTTGCTGACAGGACACCACATGGTAAATACTTTAAATTCAAGATATTGACCATCCGTTGAAAAAGGTGCTAGCCGGGACTTTTCGCACACGTTACACTGAAATTCCAACGCATTAAAGGAATAAAGTCCTAAAATAAATCAACATATGAAGGTGGGAATAATCGGAATGTCACCAGCGGTTTCAGCGCTGCCGACAAAATCGAGCGGGTCGACGCTCGCGGTGAATCGATTTGGCTCGAGGCGATGTATATGCCCATCTTCGAAGGGGACGAAGTCGTCGGGGTCGTCAAAATCGCCTCGGACATCACGGAGCGGCAGTTGACGATCGAACGGTATGCCAGAACGTTCCGGGACATGGCCGGGGACTTGGATGAACGTGCCCGGAGCGGGATGGAAGAGAGCCATCATTTGAAACAGACGATCGAACGGCTCGAACGAGACGCCTCCGTCAACTTGACAACGCTCGGCAAACTCCAAGACCAAGCCAGTGAAATCACAAAAATCGCGAGCACGATAAAAGAGATTGCCGCCCAGACGAACCTGTTGTCGCTGAACGCTGCCATCGAGGCGGCACGGGCCGGGGAACACGGCCTCGGGTTCAACGTCGTCGCGACCGAGGTCCGGAACTTGTCACGCCTCGTCGAACGGGCCGTCATCGAGGTCCGGGCGAACACGGACGGGATGAACCGAAAATTGACCTCCATCGTCGACGGCGTCTCACGCTCGAACGAAGACATCCACGCGAGCGTCACCATCATGGAAGACACGTTGCGGCGCTTCGCGAGCATCGAGCAATCAGCCGATTCGTTGAACGGGACGACAGAGGCGTTCACGGGTGCCATATAAAAAACCAATCGACATGGGCGAAAGCCTCGGTCGAGGGCA
>NZ_JNAA01000073.1:0-1875 GCF_000696055.1 Exiguobacterium sp. AB2 | reverse complement strand
AATCGAGTAGGAGGGAGTGGTTAACTCCCGACCTCTCACACCACCGTACGTACCGTTCGGTATACGGCGGTTCAATTAAGATGTATGACGCAAAGTTTCATAACGTGATACCAGACTTTTGAGCCCTTGGGAACTCCAGTAGGAGTTCCCGAGGGCTCTGTGCAGTATCGGACTTTTTGAAATCCGCCAGTAACCCTTCCGTGAGTTGCCCCATTCATGGGCCTTCCCTTTCGGGACGCCCAGTCCGGTGAGCTTTCTCACTTTTGTGCTCGGCTTCTTCCAGCTCTTCCACACGCACATGCGTAGCCTTCTTCGAATCCACGACTCGAGGCTCTTGAACACACTCGGTGTGTCTGCCAACGCAAAGTATCCGCACCACCCCATCAGGTATTGGTTCAGCTTTTGGATACGGACCTCCATCGAGTACGGTCTCTTTCGCGATGTGATGTCGCGGATTTTATCTTTCATCCGGTTCACACTGGCTTTGGCAATCCGTACTTTCGGCTCTCTGTGCTTCGTGAAGCTGAACCCGAGGAACTTTCGTCTCCACGGGCGGTCCACGGCGGACTTGTTGCCGTTCACTTTCAGCTTCAGCTTCCCTTCGATATAGGAGGTCACCGACCTCATGACCCGATTTCCCGCTTTTGGTGTTTTCACATAGATGTTGCAGTCATCGGCGTAGCGGACGAACTGATGTCCACGCTTCTCGAGTTCCTTGTCCAGTTCGTCTAGGACGATGTTCGAGAGCAGCGGGCTGAGTGGGCCTCCTTGCGGAGTGCCTTCCTCGTTGTCCGTCACGACTCCGTTTATCATGATTCCGGTTTTCAGATACTTGTGGATGAGCTTGAGCAGACGCTTGTCCTCGATTCGCTTCGCCAGAAGCCCCATGAGCTTGTCATGGTTCACCCGGTCGAAGAATTTCTCCAAGTCGATATCGACCATCCAGCGATTTCCATCTGCGATGTACCCTTGTGCTTTCTTGACCGCCCCGTGGGCACTCCGATTCGGTCGGAATCCATAGCTGTGGTCAGAGAACGTGGGGTCATAGATAGACGATAACACCTGGGCGATCGCCTGTTGAATGAAACGATCCATCACGGTAGGGATGCCGAGCAGTCGCACACCGCCGTCAGGTTTCGGGATTTCGACCCTGCGGACCGGTTGCGGCTGGTAGGTCCCCGACAGAAGCTCCACCTTCATGGTGTCCCAGTGTTCGATGACATGCGCTCGCAGGTTTTGTACGGGCATTCCGTCGACACCGTGGCTTCCTTTGTTCCGAACCACTCGGTTCAGGGCACGTATTAAATTTTCCCGTGACAGAATCTGTTCCATTAACATTCGTTATGCCTCTCTCCGTGAACAACGCTTCTTCTTTATCCAGTCCCTGCTCCACCCTCTTGATGTCCCCAGTGGAATTCACCACGTCCTCCATTCAAGCAAGCCCTAACGGGTTGTCTGTGTTCGTCACAGCGACTGCCTGCCAAGATGTTGTTCTCTCTTAATTGTTCGGCCCTTCCCACTCGTCTCGAGACAAGGTGGTACTATGGCCTCTGCTGACTTCTGATTGTTCAGCCGCCCATCACTGGGCGGGTTACCAAGTGTACTTGGCGTTCCAATCAGAGCTCCCCGGGTAAGGACGCAATCTTTCCCTCCATCTATCTGCTCCATTTACTGCATGCGACCTTCGGCAGAAAGGGCTTTGCCTTGTATGGCAGGCTCACCCAGTCACACATAGCCTCGTATGAAGTTCGTGTTCCTCAGACCGGAGGTTTGCCGCCCGCTTCCTTCAGATTCCACGTCGCCGTGGACACCCTTGCGCTTGGCTAACTGTTACTTCTGCCTTCACAGTTCGGGACTTGCACCCTATAGATTACA
>NZ_JNAA01000072.1:0-636 GCF_000696055.1 Exiguobacterium sp. AB2 | reverse complement strand
GTGAGTGCGTGGATTGAAATGGCTTATAAGATAGTCAACGCCTGACGGCCGATCGCACTCTTCGTGAGTGCGTGGATTGAAATTTCGTATCCGTTCAACTCTTTATCGCTCTTTGATCGCACTCTTCGTGAGTGCGTGGATTGAAATTTCGTATCCGTTCAACTCTTTTATCGCTCTTTGATCGCACTCTTCGTGAGTGCGTGGATTGAAATCAGGCGATTAGGAGGCACGGCAGCGAGCCAAACATCGCACTCTTCGTGAGTGCGTGGATTGAAATATAGATACTATTCAAGTGACACTTAACCGCGAATATCGCACTCTTCGTGAGTGCGTGGATTGAAATTTCGTAACGTTCTAACTTGTGATCGTAGTATGAATCGCACTCTTCGTGAGTGCGTGGATTGAAATTCCAAGCATCGCAGAAAGAATTCGAGTCGAAGGGATCGCACTCTTCGTGAGTGCGTGGATTGAAATAAGTCGGGACGACCTCGATATCAACGAGTTCATATCGCACTCTTCGTGAGTGCGTGGATTGAAATCAGGACACGAGGCGCGGTTATAAGATGCACGGCATCGCACTCTTCGTGAGTGCGTGGATTGAAATAAGATGTATCACGAGGACTGCATGAAGTTAGA
>NZ_JNAA01000071.1:0-5935 GCF_000696055.1 Exiguobacterium sp. AB2 | reverse complement strand
TGATATCGATAAGGCGCTACTTGATCCATTGACAGGACAGTCGCTTATCGGCATCGTCTCGCTCTTCGCTTGGGGTCTCGGTTATTTCGGGCAACCACACATCATCGTCCGTTTTATGGCCATCGAGAAGTTGCAAGACATCAAGATGGCACGACGCATCGGCATCTCGTGGATGTTGTTCACCGTCGTCGGGGCCATGGCAACAGGATTGTTCGGACTCGCCTACTATACTCAGCGCGGGCTAGAAATCGACAACCCAGAAAATATATTCATCAATCTATCTGATTTGTTGTTCGTCGACCTCATCACCGGTGTGTTGCTCGCAGCCTTGCTTGCAGCTATCATGTCGACGATTTCGTCACAGCTCCTCGTCTCATCGAGTGCGGCGACGACCGATTTCTATCAGAAGTTCTTCCGCAAAGATGCCGGCGACCGCGAACTCGTCATGGTCGGTCGAATTACCGTCATCCTCGTCTCGCTCATTTCGATTTGGCTCGCGTTCGGGGCGGATGACACGATTTTGAACTTGGTCGGATATGCCTGGGCCGGATTCGGCTCATCGTTCGGTCCACTCATCCTGTTCAGCCTGTTCTGGAAACGGACGACGCGTCAAGGCGCGCTGGCTGGGATGTTGACCGGTGCGTTCGTCGTCATCGTCTGGAAAAACGTTGCTGCCGATTGGTTCGGGACCTTCGGCGAGCTATATGAGATGATTCCAGCGTTCTTCTTGTCGAGCCTCGCCATTTATGTCGTCAGTTTGTTAACACCGCCACCTAGCACGACGATCACGAACGAGTTTGAGGAGATGGAACACATCTTGAAGACAGAACGGATTTAACACTTGGAGTGCCATGCTACTATAGCCTGGCACTTTTTTCTTGTGCCCTGACAAGGACATTCTTCTTCTATGGCGAATGACTTGAGTAGACCAGTTTGGATCACACGAAAGGAAGTGACTCGTCCGTTGAAACGAGTAATCCCGTATAAACAAGCCATGTTGACCTTGCCCCTCCTCTTTCTGTTCGGCTGTGCGACCGCTGACGTCGAGACGTCTACAGAGCAAACGGAGACCCCGGCACCAGAGACCGAGGCGGAAGCCCCGGCCCCTGTTCCTGAAGAGCCAGAACCCGTCGTGACGACGTCGTCGCTCTATGCCATTGGCGATATCTTGTTGCACGACAGCGTGTATAATGCCGCCAAACGCGGCGACGGCTATGATTTCACCGCCGCCTTCGAACCGATCGCTCCGATTTTGACCGAGGCCGACATCGCCATCGCCAACCAAGAGAGTATGATTGGGGGCAGTGAGATCGGTTTATCGAGTTATCCCGCCTTCAACAGTCCGTATGAGGTCGGCGATGCGCTTCAAGACGCTGGCGTCGACTTGGTGACGACGGCAAACAACCATACGCTCGACCGGGGTGTCACGGCCATCGAGAACTCGATCGCGCACTGGAACGAGATTGGCATGCTGTACACCGGTTCGTTCTTATCGGAGGCGGACAAGTCTGAGCTTCGGACGCTGACCGAGAATGACATCTCATTTGCCTTTCTCGCCTATACGTACGGGACGAATGGAGTCGTTCCGAAACAACCGTATCACGTCAATTACATCGATCTCGAGGCGATGACCCCTGAAATCGAAGCGGCCGAGCAAGCGGCCGATATCACTGTTGTCTCGCTTCATTTCGGGAACGAATACGAGACGGTCCCGAACGAGGCGCAACAGACGCTCGTCCAACAACTGTCCGACCTCGGGGTCGATCTCATCATCGGCCACCATCCCCACGTCCTCCAACCGGTCGCCTGGGTGGACGGCGCCGAAGGCAATCGGACGTTCGTCGCCTACTCGCTCGGCAACTTCCTGTCCGGACAACAAGGGGACGACCGGAATACAGGTGGCATCGTCGGCATCGATGTCGTCAAGACGGTCGAGGCGGATGAGACGACGTTCGAACTCGCCAACCCGATGTTCTATCCGACGTTCACCCGCCGCACAAGTGCCGACGGTCCGTTCGAGGTCGTACCGCTCCAGACCGGCAAGCCGGAGCTGTTCGAGGCCACGAGCCAACACATGTCCCAATGGATGCCCGAGCTCGAAATCGTCCAATGAAGGATCACTTTTCACAAGTGATTTCTTTTTTTTTGCCAAAAAGGTTGCTTTACGGAGAAGCATACGTTAGAGTAATTCGTATATTTATAAATACAGATGAATAATTATGTATAAGGGGTGTAAGGAAATGAAACAAAAACTCGTATTAGCTTATTCAGGTGGACTTGATACATCGGTCGCAATCAAATGGTTGGATGAACAAGGGTATGACGTCATCGCCTGCTGTTTGAACGTCGGCGAAGGAAAAGACTTGGAGCGCATCCAACAGAAGGCACTCAAAGTCGGGGCCGTCAAATCGGTCGTCATCGATGCGGTCGATGAGTTCGTCAACGATTTCGCCCGTTACTCGATGCAGGCCCATACGATGTATGAGGGCGTCTACCCGCTCGTCTCAGCCCTATCGCGCCCGCTCATCTCGAAAAAGCTAGTCGAGGTCGCTCAAGCCGAAGGCGCCATCGCCGTCGCCCACGGATGCACGGGGAAAGGGAACGACCAAGTCCGGTTCGAAGTGTCAATCCATGCGCTCGACCCGTCGCTTGAAATTATCGCCCCGGTGCGGGAGTGGAAATGGTCACGGGAAGAAGAGATCGCCTATGCGGCCGAGCACGGTATCCCGATTCCAATCGTCCAAGAAGAACCGTTCTCGATCGACCAGAACATTTGGGGCCGGGCCGTCGAATGCGGCATCCTCGAGGACCCTTGGGCCGCTCCACCAGCGAGTGCCTACGAATTGACGGCGCAACTCGAAGACACACCGAACGAACCGACGTATGTCGAAATCGAATTCAACGCCGGTGTACCGGTCGCCATCAATGGACAAGCGGCGACGTTCACAGCCATTCTTGAGCAGTTGAACATCGTCGCTGGGGCCCACGGCATCGGGAAAATCGACCATATTGAGAACCGGGTCGTCGGCATCAAATCGCGGGAAGTGTACGAGGCACCGGGTGCGATGACGCTCATCACCGCACACCAGGCGCTTGAGGCACTCACACTCGTCCGGGAAGTCGCCCATTTTAAACCGATCGTCGAACAGAAGTTGACAGAGACGATTTATAATGGCTTATGGTACTCACCATTGACGAAAGCACTCCTCGCCTTCATCGATGAGACGCAACAGACGGTGACAGGTACGGTCCGGATGAAACTATTCAAAGGACAGGCCATCGTCGACGGACGGAAATCACCGATTTCGCTCTATGACGAACACCTCGCGACCTACACGTCGGCCGACACGTTCGACCAACAGGCTGCCGTCGGCTTCATCAAGTTATGGGGACTGCCGACGAAAGTACAAGCGGAAGTGCTCGCTGAGAAAGGAACGATGGTACATGAGTAAACTATGGGGCGGTCGGTTCGAACAGACGGCCAGCGAATGGGTCGACGAGTTCGGGGCATCGATTCATTTCGATCAAGCGCTCGTGCTCGAAGACATCGAAGGGAGCATCGCCCACGTGACGATGCTCGGGGAGCAAGGGATTTTGACTTCGGCTGAAGTCGATCAAATCGTCGGTGGTCTCCATACGCTCGCAAAAAAGGCGAAACAGGACGCGTTGACGTTCAACGTCTTCCATGAAGACATCCATATGAACCTTGAGGCACTTCTTCACGAAGAGATTGGTCCCGTCGCCGGTAAGATGCATACGGCCCGGAGTCGAAACGACCAAGTCGCGACCGACATGCATCTATATTTGAAGAACCGCGTCATCGAGACGATTGCGGGCATCGAGTCGGTGCAGTCAGCACTCGTCTCACACGCCTCACAAAACATCGAGACGGTCATGCCCGGCTATACGCATTTGCAACGGGCCCAACCGGTCTCCCTCGCGCACCACTTGCTCGCATATTTTTGGATGCTCGAGCGCGACAAGGAGCGCTTTCTTGACAGTTTGAAACGAATCGACATGAGTCCGCTCGGGGCCGGTGCGCTCGCCGGGACGACGTTCCCCATCGATCGCCATCGTTCAGCCGAACTGCTCGGCTTTAGCCGTGTCTATCCGAACAGCCTCGACGCCGTGAGCGACCGTGATTTCATCTTGGAATATTTGTCGAACGCCTCGCTCCTCATGATGCACTTGTCACGCTTTTGCGAAGAGTTGATTTTATGGAGCAGTGAAGAGTTTAAATTCATCACGATCTCAGACGTGTTCTCGACCGGTTCGAGCATGATGCCGCAGAAGAAGAACCCGGACATGGCCGAACTCGTTCGTGGTAAATCTGGTCGGGTCGTTGGGAATTTAATCGGGCTGTTGACGATTATGAAAGGTCTTCCTCTCGCCTACAACAAAGACTTGCAAGAAGACAAAGAAGGCATGTTCGATACCGTCAAGACGGTCCAAGGTAGCCTCAGCATCATGGCCGGGATGATTCAAGACATGACGTTCCACGCGGATACGATGAAACGAGCGACCGAGCGCGACTTCTCGAACGCGACCGAGCTCGCTGATTATTTGTCGGCGAAAGGGATGCCGTTCCGGGAAGCGCACGAAGTGACAGGCACGCTCGTCCGTCACTGCATTGAAGAGCGGCTCTACTTGTCAGAGCTTCCGCTCGAGACGTATCAAGCCCATAGCGCGTTGATCACCGAGGACTTATATGACGCGTTGTCCCCTGTGACGGCCGTCGCACGCCGAAATAGCTACGGCGGCACTGGCTTCGATGCAGTTCGAACGCAGCTAGACGAGGCGAATCAAAAATTACCGACGCACGCCTAATCGATGAAGACCACGTCATTTATGACCTGGTCTTCATTTTTTGCTTGTTCACTTCTTTAAATCATGTTAACCTAATTTTAGTCAACGTTAACTGAAAAGGGGTTTACATATGAAAATCAAAGATATCACCCAAATCGCCATCGGGGCGGCGCTGCTCGCGAGCATGGGTTCCATTGCCATCCCGATCGGTCCAGTGCCCATCACGCTCCAAATGCTCGGCATCATGACCGTCGCCTCGATCCTCGGTGCGAAGAAGGGATCCCTCGCCGTCATCGTCTATTTGTTGCTCGGCATGATTGGCCTTCCGGTGTTGAGCGGCTCAGGCGGCCTCGCCCCGTTCGTCGGTCCGACGGTCGGCTATTTACTATCGTTCCCGATTGCGGCCTATTTAATCGGTTATTTCTCTGAGCAACACCGGTCCTTCCCGGCGCTCGTGACGTACAACCTCGTCTTCGGCCTCGGGCTCGTCTACCTACTCGGTAGCCTCGGGTTGCAAGTGATGCTCGGGTTGTCGTTCCTAGACGCCTTGACCGTGAATATCCCGTTCATCATCGGGGATACGTTAAAAGCGCTGCTCGCCGCATTCCTTGCAGTCAAGGTGACGGCCAACAAGCAGGTACAACGTTCGCTTGCGTCTTGAGTACATCGACGCGTTTCACGCGCTTTCTACGGTGGAACATATAAGTATGGAAGGGGGTGTCCTTATGAGCGATTCATCGTTTAAAAAGCGGTTGATGAAAGCGACCCATCTCCATCGCTCGAGTGAAGGACAACGTCGAGGTAAAGAAGAACGGCGACCAAAACGTGACACCGAGGCGTTCGAACGACGATTGCGCGAAGCGAAGAGTAAGGTCGGCGAGATTCAAGAAAACATCGACCATATTTCTAGACGATAAAACCCCGTCGGTTGACGGGGTTTCAGATTGTAGACAAAGTCACGTTTCAGGCGAACTGAAACGTGACTTTGTCGTTTTCGGGCCTTGAGGCGCTCTGCCCGAGCCCCTTTTTCAGGCGGGCTGGGCGTTCTTCCATGCCCAGCCCGCCATCTTCTTGAGATTGAGGGCAGCAAAAGTAAGCATCGCCTGCATTGAAACTTTTTCAAGTCACC
>NZ_JNAA01000070.1:0-15701 GCF_000696055.1 Exiguobacterium sp. AB2 | reverse complement strand
TGAAAAGGCTGGTCGGTTCATCAGTTGTTCGCAGCTTCTGTGGCTTCCGCCGCTTTTGTGCGGACCGTCTGCATCGCTTCTGTCCATGGGACGAGCTGGTCTAGCATATCGTTCACCGATTGAACTTGGACGTCTTTCGGTGCGAAGTGCGTCCCGTTCTCGAAGTCTGTGAAGAGCGAGAGCGCCGGGTGGACACGGACGTGGGCGATTAAGAGTTCGCTCAACACGCCGCGTAAATGTTCCGTCGCACGCGCGCCGCCGACCGAACCGTATGAGACGATTCCGGCTGCTTTGTTATGCCATTCGTCGCGTAAGTAATCGAGAGCGTTTTTGAGCGCGCCTGTGATCGAGTGGTTGTATTCTTGGACGATGAAAACGAAACCGTCCATCTCTGCGATTTTTTCAGACCAAGCGCCAGCACCTGTCGCGTCGCCGCCCGGCTCTCCGAGGAGCGGCAAGCTGTAGTCTGCGATATCGATGATTTCATAGTTCGCGTCACCGCGTTTGTCTGCGAGTTCTTTCACCCATTCTCCGACTTGCGGACTAACGCGTCCTTCACGAGTCGATCCGAGTACGATTCCAATGTTTAACATAGTAGTTCCTCCTTGTGAGTTGGTTGGTTCTTCTTGTTTACCAAATAAACGATTTAAAAAGCTCATTTCATTCCCTCATATTCTTTCTCAAACGTTTTTGTACTTCTGACCGTATCGATCGGTCGAACCATCGCTTCAATCTGTTCCCGTTTCGGTTCTAAGAACGGCGGGAGTGACAATTTTTCACCGACCGTCTCATACGGCTCATCGCCCATGAATCCTGGTCCGTCCGTTGCCCATTCGAACAGGATTTGTGGCGCGACCCGAGCATAAGACGATTCGAAGAAGAAGCGGTCGACATAGCCTGACGTCGGTAACCCGAACTGTTGTAATCGTGCTGTCCACTCATCGAGGACGCTTCGGTCATCGACACGGAAAGCAACGTGGTGCACAGTTCCGAACCCTTGGCGCGCGACTGGTGATGTCTCGTCATGGAGGACGACGACTTGCGCTCCGTTTCCACCCTCACCCCCTTCAAAGAGATGCGCATCGCCTTCTTGTCCGATTTCTTCGAACAACATGACTTGCTCCATCACTTGTTTGAAATACGTAAAGTCCGCGATGCGGATAAAGATTGGACCGAGGCCTGTAATCGCGTATTCGAGCGGGACCGGTCCGTTTTGCCACGGTTCCCCTGAGGCGACACCGCTGTTGAACTCATCTGAGATGAGTTGGTACGCCTGATCGTCAAAGTCGACGAATGCGAGCGTCTTTTTACCGAATTGCTCAGTGATGCCTTCATGCTTCACGCCGAGGCGGTCGAAGCGGCGCACCCAATACGTGAGGGCTTCATCGGTCGGGACGCGGAATGACGTCTTCGCGATTTCGTTCGTCCCGTGCACGCCTTTTGGGATCCCTGGAAAATCAAAGAACGTCATATCCGTTCCGGCACTCCCCTTATCGTCGGCGAAAAATAAGTGATACGTCTGGATGTCGTCTTGGTTGACCGTCTTTTTAACGAGACGCATTCCAAGGACGTTCGTAAAGAAGTCATAGTTCTTCTCGGCGCTACTCGTAATCGCCGTCACGTGGTGGATTCCTTTTACATGATTCATCGTAATCGCTCCTTCAAAATCTTGATTTCGAGATAATTAATTAAAATTTTTTGACGCTTCGGCGCGTTTGCCAATCGTCTTCAATTGAGTAATCGTGTCTGCTAAATCGAGTCCGTCGAACAGATCTTCCATCCGTTGTTCATGAGCTGGAAAGATGCGCGACATGAGGGCGTCACCTTCATCAGTTAGCGCCGCATACGTAACGCGCCGGTCGCTCGGACATGCTTTGCGAATCAAGTATCCTTTCGCTTCGAGCCGGTCGACGATGTACGTCATGCTCCCGCTCGTCAATAACACTTTTTTGCCGATCGTTTGAATCGGTTGATCGCCTTTATGATACAACAGTTCGAGCACCGAGAATTCGGTCGGGTTCAGCCCGTACTCGGCGACTTCGTGCTTGACCACGTCTTGAATCGATTGCGAGGCCCGAAGCAACACCGTGATGGCTTTTAACGTTTGCCGTTGTTCCATGTGTTCCCCTCCTCTGCTGAGAGAAAACAATACTTTAAAATTCATTATCTTTAATTCGAGATAAATATAACACGAGGAAAAGTGTCGGTCAATCCATTTGCCTGCAAAAAAACAGATGATGGAATGTCATCTGTTCACATACGGCGAATGACCGCCATCTCCCGCCCGAAGCGATTGCCTTCATCGACAAATCCCAAGCGTTCATATACTCGATGCACGCCCATGTTATCAGGATGATAGCCGACGACGATCGGTTCGGTGCCGAGTCGTCCCCCGTCGGTTATAGCAAGGAAATCGCGTTCGGTTCCATGTACGTCTGTTACGCGTCACTCAACGTGAGCTGACAACACGTATAGCAGTTTTGTTCTGTGATTGGTTGCAGTGTGATCATTCGGTTCTCCTTAGTCATACGTCTCGTCCAAGTTACGCGCGTAAAACGCGATGGCGCGACGATACCGTTTGATGCTGTCATCCGGATTCGGGTTTGCGAGCAGTTCGAGCAACGTGCCGGTCGCTTCACTGTGACGTCCGAGGTTGTAACGGGTCATCGCTTGGAACGCTTTGAGCGCCCCGATGTCCGGAAACTGTTCAATCGCTTTCGTGAACAACTCTTCGGCATCCTCGTAGCGGCCGAGCGCCCGGTACGTGCTGCCGAGCCCAATGTATGTCTCCCGTAGTTCGTCTCCGGCGAGGCCGAGCCGAATCGCTCGTTCATAATGCGGGACGGCTTGTCGCTCTTCCCCGAGCGCGTCGTAGCACCACGCACAGTGCGCGTGCAGGCGAGGATTCTTCTCGTCTTGGCGGAGCAACATGAGGAGCAACTGTTTGGCTCGTTCGAGCTCGCCATTCTCGCGGAGACGAATCGCTTCGTCGAGTCCTTTCTCCTCGACGCGGACCGGTACTTGTAAATCGCTCAAATCATCGAGCCACGTCTGAAGTTCCTCATAAAACCGGCCGACGTGCACCCCGTCGACGAGCGCATGGTGGGCTTGGACGGAGAGTGGGATCATCATCCGGTCTCCCGTTGTCGTAAATTTTCCCCAAGCGATGCGTGGGACGCTATCGTGCTGTTCATCGTTGATGGGATGACTGATACTTGTGAACGACACCCATGGCACACTTGTGATAAACAGCAAGTCATCCGACTCTTCGTCTCCGACGTAGACGTTTTGCTTCGCCTCTTCCATTCGCGTCGCAACGGTCTCCATAAACGCTGGGAATGACTCTTTAAACGAGACGGTACAAAAGTTGAACACATCCTCGTCCATCATGACGGTGAATGACGGATGGACGACGTTATGCTCGACGACGGTCTCTCCGCGCATGCGGTATCGGAACTCCGGAATCGCGTTCGCCGTCTTGACCACACCGTACAAAAACAGCTTGAAAAACGATTGTCCGGTCGTCTTCGCATGCGTATGTAATGTTGTGACGTCGAGCGTTGCCGTCACGTTAAAGTGCGGGGCGGCGAACGCCTTGAAAAACTCGTAGTGCTTCTTTCGTGGCCACGTATCGATGTCAATCTGTCTCATAGTTGATCCCCCTACAGTTTTCTTTCACTGTATCAAAGGAAGCCGCGTGTTCAAAGCATTTGCTTTAACGTCTCGTAATGCCCTTGTGCAAGGTCAAAGTAGACGAAGTCGCGGCGTTCGATGCGGTCGAGCGTCTGTTCGAAATCACGCCAGCCGCTGACGACGAGTTCCGGTGTCAATTCGCCCGTCAACCTCGCCTCCTCGAATTCATCTTCGTCTTTTCGGACGATGTCCCCGTTCGGGAAGACTAAAATGTCGAGCAACAAGTCGTCCATATAGGGAATTCCGTCCTCATAGCCAATCGCTTGGACGATATCAATGTACCATTGCACGATATGGCCTGCGTCATCAAACATGACCGTCACCCCGAACGGTTCGTTGTCCGGGAAATATTGAAGCCATGCATAACCCGCATCGGCCACGATGAATTCCTCTCCGTTATGTTGTTTATACTGTGGGGCCCGGACTGCATCGATTTGAAATAGGGCGACCGTCCCTGAGAAATGCTCGTCATGGACGTCCATCTGGGCATAGCGGTGTTCAAGAATCCGTTCCCAGTCACGTCGGTTGGCAAATTTTCGTTTTGGCATCATACTCGCTCCTTCATCGCTCGTTTGCTTTAACAGTTCGCCAAAATCCGACAGTTCCCTGTTCAGTCGTACAGATTCTGTTCAGTGAACCTGACCGCCTCACGCCTTACTACACCCCCAACGAAAACGTGTATAGGTTCTCATCCGTTTCCATCCATGCTACGCTTCTTCATAATAGGTAAAATTTGTATGGTTAAAGGGTGAGCAGCATGACACGTTTATTTATATTCGGGTTGGGCCTACTGTTACTCGCAGGCTGTACCGATCCAATCGAAAAGCCGGTCATTCCAGCGGATTCGAACGAACCTGGGCCAGAAATCATGAGCGAATGGACACGGGAGGACTTCAAGGACGTCTTCGACCAACACGAAGTCGCCGAAAAATTACTTGAAACCCTCGAGGCGAACGGACTCACGCCATATCGTGAGACGTTCGAACGGGTCGTCATTACTGGTAACGGCATCCACCACACTTATGCAGACGTCTATCCGTTCCAACTCGACGATGGAACGTACGCCACGGTGTATGAAGACGAGGACGGGTGGATTGCGAACGGGACGGAAGCGAATGCGCCGCTCTTTTGGCAAGAAACGTCGTTCTTACAGTTCGTCGAGGAAATCGAGAAACGGAAATATGGGACGAGCGCCCCACCGGAAGACGTCACGTTGACGCAAGATGCGTTTCAATCGATTTACGATCGTCACGCCTATACGTCCGCGCTCATCGTCGAGCTCGACGAATGGGGCGTATCAATCGCCCGCGAGCCGCTTGAGGATGTCATCATCGCCGGGGACGGCGTGACCGAAGTGACCGCGGATTTGATTGTATTTGAGGTCGAGAGCGGGTATGCCATCGTCTACGACCGAGACGGAGAAATCTTTAAAGGGCCCGAGTCCATCGCGCCACTGTTCTGGAACGAAACGGATTACAAACATCTGCTCGAGAAGAACGAATGAATCATCGAACGCTTATGATGACACTATGTTATACTTAAACGAATAAACGACCACTAGGGGAGCCTTCGGGCTGAGACGGCAAACGCCGGACCCTTTGAACCTGATCTGGCTCATACCAGCGTAGGGAAGTGGCATGGGATTCGTCTGTTCCACGCCACTTTTCCTTTTGGAGAAGTGGCGTTTTCATTTTGAAAGGAGACTCATTTATGCGTATTCAACAACTCACTTGGATGGCCATGCTCGTCGCCATCGCGATTATCGGCTCACTGTTCATCTCGATTCCGACCGGAGTCGCCCGGGCTTTCCCGATCCAACATATGGTGAACGTCATCGCGGCTGTTACCGTCGGCCCGCTCGGTGCCGTCCTCGTCGCCTTTGTGACCGGACTCGTACGGGTCATGACCGGTACCGGCTCCCTACTCGCGTTTCCTGGCGGCATGATTGGTGCACTTCTCGCCGGAATCTTCTATATGAAGACGAACCGCGTCGCCTTCGCCGCAATCGGTGAAGTGATCGGCACAGGGGTCATCGCCTCACTCATCGCCGTGCCTTACGCGAAAATCTTGATGGGGTCTGAGTTCGGCGCGTTCTTCTTTTTCCCGGCCTTTCTCGCTTCGAGTGTGACCGGCGCCTTACTCGGCTGGATTGTGCTCGCTCGCGTTAAGCAATTGCGTCCTGCTCTCAAACAATAATTGAGTCATTTGGCCTCTGCCTTTTATCCGAACAAATGGTAAAATAAGGTTATCTCGTTTAGAAGGAGTAACTACCTTGACTCGATTACAATTCGCGATGATTGGAGCGACCGCTCTTGTGATCACCGCCCTTTTATTTACATTGGAGCGCATCGCAGCGTATACGCGTTGGCACGCCTTGGTCGCGACAGGCGTCTGGCCAGAGGAACCGACCGTCATGGATCTGTTGACGCAAAATGGGTTCATTCCGCTCTTTGGCTTCATCGCCATCCTTTGTTTTTTCATGGCCGGGAATTCGGTTAAAGCGACCACAACGAAAACAGGGACGACCGCCTCATAACGGTTGTCCCTGTTTGACGTGATACACCCAAATCGCTTCTCCGTTCCATTCGTCGATGCGGCCGCTATCGACGAATCCACCTCGCTGATAAAACCGCTTCGCCGGTTCATTTGCCGCGTGTAAACTGAGGACGATGTCATCCACGTCGAATCGGTCTTGAATGAAGATGAGCGCCAACTGTAGAAAGCGAGCTCCGAGCCCCTTTCCCTGTTCACGCGCGTCTATCATAAAACGGTCAAGCCAAACGTAGCGATCGATGTTATTCTCCGCGCCAATCATGATGAAGCCGACTGGTCGTTCGTCAAGGCAAAGCGCGTAGCACGTCCAGGCGTATTTGACGTCGACTTCCATCTCGCGGAGTGATTCCGCATTCGTTTCGATGAAGCGAGACTGGTCCGTAGCAACCGTTAAGCCGATGACGGCTTCCCGGTTCGTGTCATCAATCGGTTGAATCGTCAACACATCGGTATCCATCCTTTCACCTCCCCGTGTCCTATACGCCCCTTACCCAAGAAAAGTTCCGTTATCTATAGCGATTCGCTAAACTAAAAGAAAGGAGGGATACGATGAAACAAATTCACCATCTCTGTATCCAAACGCCCGACTATGAAGCGTCGAAACAATTTTACGAAGCGCTCGGCTTCGAACTCGTTCAGGAATCGTCTGACTTTCACACACGGGCGTTTAACAGCTGGTTCAAGCTCGGCGATTTTTATATCGAACTCCAGACGGCAAAGCAAGACGAGACGTTAACCGCTTATTCGAAACATGTGGCCGGTCCCGTCCATTTTGCTTTGTACGTAGACGACCTCGAAGCAGAAGTGAGACGGCTCGAAGCGCTCGGGGTGCCGTTCTTACCGAAACAGGGCGGCAACATCTATTTCGTCGTCGACGGCTATCTAAGTAAATTAAAAGCTCCGGAAGGCACCATCATTGAACTTCGGGACACGTTTTTAATCAAGTGAGGCTTTCCGCCTCGCTTTTTTTGTACACCTCGATGTTTTTGCCCACTTGAAAACAGGAACACTTAACCAACTTGGTTTTTGGAGGCGCTTTATGAAATATCTCGATTATTGGACCTACTTGCTTCTCTCGCTCCTGAAGCTTTATTTATTTAGCGCGCTGACGACGAGTGCATTCACATTTCACTTCTTTCTCGTTAACGTCGGTCTGATTCTCATGATGACGAGCTGGGCGTTACTCGTTCGACCGAACGTTCGCAGATGGATCCTCCTTGCCTCGCTATTTTTACATAGCACCCTGCTCATCTCGGACGCTTGGTATTACCGCTATTTCGGAAACGTCTTGTCGGTCGCGCTCTTGTCAGATGCCGGCCAGATGGGTGACGTCGGCGGTGGGTTCTTGACGTTGATTCAGGCGACCGATTTCCTCATTTTCGCCGACTTACTCGTTTTCGGGGCACTCGTGATGTATCAAAAGCGTCACCCGATTCGTGAGACGAGAGGGCTGCGGATGGCCGGGATCGGCTTTTTGGCCGGAGTCGTGCTGTATAGCGTCCCACTTTACGTCAATTATCCACCGGACGACCGGACGACCATCTCGAACATGCGTGAGTACTATAAATACGGATTTTGGGGTTATCACGGCTTAGACGCGGCGCGTGGCATCCGTGACGGAGCCGGACTCGGGAAGTCGTTGACTGACGTCGACCAATCCAACGTCGCCGCCTTGTCTCCCGCGACCGTGAGCGCCTCGTCCGATACGAACGTCATCGTCGTCCAACTCGAGTCGTTTCAGGCGTCCGTGATTGGCCAAGTCATCAACGGTCAAGACGTGACACCGAGTTTGAACGCGCTCCGCGACGAGATGCTTTATTTCCCGAACGTCTATCAGCAGACACATGAGGGCCGGACATCGGATGCGGAGTTCACCGTCAACACGTCGCTCTACCCGGTCAAGTCGGGATCTGTCTACACCCAGTACGCCGACCACACGTTCGACGCCTTGCCTAAACGATTGAAAGCGGCCGGTTACGACACGGCGGCGATGCATGCGTTTGATAAGACGTTCTGGAATCGGGACAACTTTTACGACAACATCGGTTTCAATCACTTCTTCTCCGCAGAGGATTACCCAGACGGTGAAGTGATCGGCATGGCGCTCAACGACCAAGACTTCTTGACCGAGTCCGTCCGTTTCATGGAGACGCTCGAGCAGCCATTCTATTCGTTCGTCGTCGCCTTGACGAGCCATACGCCGTATGACATCCCGGACCGCGAGAAACGGCTCGACTTGTCCGGCTATGACGACCCGCTCCTCCAAAACTATTATCACACCGTCCACTATGTCGATACGGCCGTCGGGTCGATGGTCGACGCGTTGAAGGCGAACGGCATGTGGGAGGACACGCTCGTTGTGTTTTACGGCGACCACGACAACGGGTTGACCGCCCCCGGCGACGAGATGGCCGAGAAAGAAGGGGCCATATCCGTCACCGAGGTCTTTACGCTCGACCGGGCAGTACCGCTCTATATCAAACCAGCCGGGCTCGCGCATGGCGAGGTGATGCAAGCGAGCGGCGGTCAACTCGACTTCGCCCCGACCATCCTCGAGTTGCTCGGGATGACGCCCGGCTATATGCTCGGAAGTTCGCTTCTCGATGACGAGCCCAACTTGACCGTGTTCCGAAACGGCTCGTTCCGTTACGACGATGTCTACTTCGACCCGGATTTGACGAAGCCGTTCGGGGCCGGCACGTGTTATGCAATCGATTCAGGAGACCCGCTCCCGTTCGACGCCTGCGCGCCGTATATTGACGAAGCGGCCGACCAGTTACGCCTTTCCGACATCATCGTCGAAAAAGACGCCTTATCCGCCCTTACACAAACCGACAAACAAGCCGCCCCGGACTAATCGGGACGGCTTGTTTTTAGTAGACTTTCCGGAGCGTCGCCACATCGATCTTTTTCATCGGCAAGAACGCCTCGGTCACGCGCGCCAACTGCTCCTTTGTTCCGGTCATCAACATCTCTTCCATCTCCCACGGCACGATTTGCCAGGAGACACCATACCGGTCTTGGAGCCAGCCGCACTGTTCCGCTTCCGGGACGGCCGACAGTTTGGCCCAGTACTCGTCAATCTCGGCTTGCGTCTCACAAAACGCGATCAGCGACTGCATCTCATTGAACGCGAACTGATGGTCCTCCGCGCTATCCATGGCGACGAACTCGCGTCCGGACAAGACGAAGCGGGCGTAATTGAGCTTCCCTTCCAACTCGGGACCGTCCGTCGCCTCGTAACGAATCAGATGGTCTTCGAGCACGTACGAATCTGGGAAGATGGAAATCCAGTCGTTCATGCCCACCTCAGCGCGGCCGAAGACGTCCCCGACGAACAAAAAGCACGGGGTCACGGTCTGGATGTCCATCCCGCCACTATGCATGATTTGCCAGGAGACACCGTACTTGTCTTTCAACCAGCCGTAGCGCTCGCTGAAGTCATACGTGTCGAGCGGCATGAGCACCTCTGCCCCCTCCATAAGCTCGTTCCACAGCGTCTCGACTTCTTCCGACGTCGGGAACGTGACCATGTACGAGATGGACGGGTTGCGTTCCTTCAACGGACCCGCCCCGAGCAGTTGAAAGAACTGTCCCGCCAGCGAGACGGTCACAACCGTCGTCTCCCCGGAAGGTGTATCCGTCAGTTTCGTCGTATAGTCGACGAATGAATCCGGGAACTTCGACACATACCACTCCGCAATCGCCTCGACGTCACCTTCAAACCAAATGCACGGGATAATCGGTTGCGTAATCATTAGATGTTCTCCTTTCAGATTTCACGAAGTCGATACACATCACGGACGGCGAGCAGCGTCTCAGCTTGTTTTCGGTACGCTTGATAATGGTCGGAGTTGATATGTGCGTCGAGTGCCGCCTCGTCCCGATACGTCTCATAGAACACGAACGTGCCTGGTTCATCGATTGACTCATGGAGCACATACGTTAAACATCCTTCTTCTTGTCTCGACGGCGGGATGACCTCATCGAGCACTTGCCGTAACGCTTCTTCTTTCCCTGGATGTGCCTTTAATATCGCGGTGATTGTGATTTCCATAGCTGTTTCCTCCTCATTATGAAATGCAATCTCATCTTATACCACGTTCCCGAATCGCGCTGAATGTATACGCTAAAGCGGACACCTCACACGTGAGATGTCCGCTCGGTTCACTCGTCTTTCTTTTTAGGTTTGAACGGCCACCACACCCCGTCACCGAATGAGACGGTGATGGCCGGGATGAGTAACGGCAACACGATCAACCCGTATAGCAACAGCCCGGTGATGACGATTGTCGCGATTTGGACAAGACTGAGCACACCTGACGGGATCATCGCCCCGAACGTGCCCGCGAGGATGACGGCGGCGGTCATGATCACCGTCCCCATCTTCGTCATCGAGTGGACGAGTGCGTCACGTACTGTCATGCCATTCAACGATTCTTCGCGGAACCGGTCGAGGAGGAAAATCGAATAGTCGATGCCAAGTGCGATCAACATGACGAATCCGAAGAACGGAACGGCCCAACTGATCCCGTCGTAACCGAGTCCTTCCACGAAGATGAGCTCCGTGATGGCCGCTGACGTGTAGTACGTCAATAACAGAGACCCAATCATATAAAGCGGCATGATCATGGAACGGAAGAGCATCGCCATGACGACAAAGAGTGTCACGAGCATGATCACGACTGTGCGATTGAAGTCGTTCGTCGATGTCGTGTTCAAGTCACTGTTGATGCTTGAAATGCCGGCATAGCCAATCGTAGCCGCTTCAAACGGGGTATCCGTCACGACACGGTCCATCGTCGCTTTCACCGTTTCGACCGTGTCGATTGCTTCTGGTGAGTACGGATCCATGTCGAGTACGACCTCGAGTTGCGTCGCGGTCCCGTCATCGAACACGTAACGGTCGACCGCCGGTGCGAACGCATCTGACGTCAATGTCCCTTCCGGTAAATAGACGCCCGTGTCGCGTAAACTATCCGCCTCACTAAGTGCCGATAAGAAAGACACGGCCTCCCCTAATCCCGCTTCAATTTGGGACAAGCCAGCGTTGGCTTCACCGACTCCGGTGGCGAGCTGAGACAGTCCGGTCCCAAGTTCCCCAGCTTGCGCACCTTGTGCCGTTAAGGCCGAGGCGGCCTCATTAATCCCGGCCTCGATTTGTCCGAGCCCGACAGACACTTGGCCGAGACCAGCTACCGTCGCTGGAATGTTTTGTGTGACCGTCAAGCCTTGTCCGATAAGACCGAGCTGTGCGTTCAATTGACCCAGCCCTGCCGCTGCCTCCGCGAGTGGCGCCCCCGCGTTCGAGGCTCCAGCTGGCAGCTGAGCGACGACGGCGTCTATACCGGTTTGTACTTGTGCGAGGCCATCTTGGACGTCACCGAGACCAGTCTCCGCTTCCGCCAGTCCTTCACTTACTTGTTCAAGCTGGGTATCGACGTAGAAGTCATCGATGACGTCACCGGTCGGACGCGTCACCGAACGGACGCCGCTCACTCCATCGATTTTTTCAAGTTCACTCGAGAACTTCTCGATGTATGGGATTTCCGCTTCAGAGAGCGCGTCAGCTTGTTTCAAAATGACTTGAACCGGAAGTGACTCGCCTTTTCCAAACCCTTCTGAAATTAAATTGAGCCCTTTGACCGAGTCATAGTCATCTCCAATCTCATCGACTGTATTGAATGACCGAGCGTCATCGTACGTGAACAAGACGGGCACGGTGATTGCCGCGACGACGAGAATCGAGATGAACGGACGGTTGACCGATAGCCGACTAAAGGTGGCCCAAAGACGACTGTCGTGATGTTCGCCCGCTTTCTTTGATGGCCAAAACAAGCGATGTTTGAGCGTTGCCATAAAGAACGGGACGACGGTGAACAAAATAAGGAGTAAGACCGCAATCCCGACGGCGACCGCGACGGCCGATTTAAAGATCGGGAAATCGGCAAAACCGATCGAGGCGAAACCGACGAACACGGCGAGCCCGCTAATGAGAACCGTTCGACCGGCCGTCTTATACGTGTTGACGATCGCGTCTTCGATCGTGTGACCGGCGCCGAGTTCTTCCTTATATCGACTGAGAAGCAAAATACAATAGTCTGTCCCGATCCCGAACAGAATCGCCACGAGGAAAATCTGCGTGTAGTTCGAGACGGGGAAGCCGAACCAATCGACGAAGAAGGCGACGAACGATTGACTGAGAAGATACGTAAAACCGACCGCGATGAGCGGGATGAACGGTGTCACAATCGATCGGAAGACGAGGAGGAGCAAGCTGAAAATCAAGACGACGGTGATGATTTCCGTTTTCTTCAAGCCTTCCTGCGCACTCAAGTTTACATCGTTATTGATAATCTCTTCTCCAGTGATGTACACCGTTTCGTCTTCAGGTAAGACGTTCGCCCGTACATCGTCCGAGAAGGCGTTGATGGCCTCGCTCGAACCTTCGACCGTGATTGGGACGAGCACGATACGCGCATCTTCTGAAACGAGCTGTGCTTCGGTCTCTTCATTCTCGAACGGGTCGAGGACGTCCTTGACGACATCGTCGCGCGTTTCGATTTCACGGATGACCCGGGAAATATCAGCCCGTTCGGCCTCGCCGAGCGAATCGAACTCGTAGACGAGTGAAATCGTTTTGTCACTCTTCCCGGCAGCGGTCAAGATGTCTTGGGCCCGTTGCGAGTCCATGTCTTCAGCGAGTTGGAAGCTTCCGGCCTGTTCGGCCTGCTTTGTTAAGTTAGGTGCCGCGATGAACAAGCCGGCTGTTAAGACGATGAGACCGATCAAGATCCCCCACCGCCATTGAATGATTTTACGCAATGCTTATTCCTCCCCAATCCGAAGCAGCTGTTTGATTTTCCGGAACGTCCGGACGAACTGTTCGATTTCTGCCTCGTCAATCTTTCCGTCGAGTAACGATTCGACGTAACGGTACACGGCCGCATCGGCCGCTTCGACGATATGACGACCGGCCTCCGTCAATTCAATCAACCGCTCGCGTTGGTCTTGACCGCGTCGACTGACGACAAGATCTTTGTCGACGAGTTTTTTTAAGCGGTTCGAAACGGCGCTTTTATGCACCCCTTGCTTCTCTGCCAACTGTCCGGCTTGAATCGGCCCGAATTGTTCGAGCAACTTCAACAACTGCAGCTGTTCGCGTGAATATTCGCGCCAGACGTCGCCTTCCATCGCATCGATGACGTGTTCGGCACCTTGAAACATGACTTCTTCAAATAATTGAACGGCTTCCCGCATCAATTCTTTCATCTTTGGTTTACCCCCTAAACTATATTCATCTAGTTTATGCCCTAAACTAACAGTAGTCAATAAAAACGACCGATGCAGTCGTTGCTCATCGGTCGAGTGTATATACGTATGTATAGAACGTGAGCAGTTGTCCTGACCATTCAATCTGTTTTTCCGCGCCCTCACGGATGAATCCGACACGTCTTAACACGTGCTGAGAGGCCACATTGTCGTTCGTCGTCTCGGCAATGAAGCGCCTGAACCGTGGTAACTTAAACGTCAGCCATTGCCGTAAAGCCTCCGTGGCATACCCGCGTCCCACATAAGCCGCCCCGATTCGATAGCCGACTTCCCCGGTCTCAGCATCAGTGTGATGAACGTTCAGGCGTCCGACGATTGTGTCATCCTTCCAAATCAAGTAATAATAGCCCTCACCGTTCGCCTGTTCGGCCAAAAGGCGCTCGAGTGACTGACGAAACGACTCCGGCTCATAGTAGGCGTTGCCTCGGCTCGGGACCGAACGCTCAAAATACGCACGGTTTTCACACTCGAACGCGTACAAGCAGGCTTCGTTCTGGCGGCATAACGGCTTTACGCTCAGCCGATCCATGTGACGAGCGCCCCGTTCTCGTCAGCCGCTTGTTTGAAGACACGCTTCAACTCATCGAACTGTTCGAATAAATACTGTTTCTCTTCCAGCCCCCATTCGCTCTCAAACGGATACAGTTGCTGCTCGTTCATCGTCGTAACGTCATAGCGCGCTTCAAGCGCATCGAGTTTGATGTACTGAAGCCGTGCGGACAAGTCCGCCACTTCTTCCGGCGTCAAATAAGCGATTCCCGCCTCTTCGTCCAAGACGTCGCCTCCAAACACCACTTTCCCGAGCGAATGGCGGTCAATGTCGTCCAAGTCCGTCTCCCCGGTCAACAAGAAATAAAGCCCGTGCCACGCCTTATCGATATCGCTCTGCCGATCCTCGTCCTCTACGAGCTCCTCGAAGCCATCCGGTTCGTGAAGCAGCCCTGTCAACTCTTCGGCCGATACACGCATGTATGCGCCAACCATCCCCATGTCTGATTCCCCTCTCCAATTCGTATGTCTGACTATTCGGCATAGACATGAAAAAAACCTTCCGAAGAAGGTTTAACACATCGCCTCCGCAACGCGGATTCCAGAGACGTACGCGCTCTCGAACCGTGTCCGGCCCGAGGCGTCGTTCGCTTCTAAAAAGACGTCACCGGCCAAATAGATTGGGTAATGCTCAAGTTTATGGAACGACTCGTTCCAGACGTCGGTCGCCTGCGCATAGCGCCACCGCTTCAACTGGCTCGATTGAATCACGGCCGATCCCGTCACCGTTTGCAACAAGCGCTCAATCTCACAAAGCGTGTCTTCGTCCGGCCGCTCATACCATTCCTCGCTCCAAGACTCGTCCATATAGACGCTGACGAGTTCGGTCGCCGAGACGCCTTTTTGGCGGTTGTTGACGATTTTCAGCATCCCCGGCGCCAAATCCGTATCGAGAATTCCGTCCGGACCGATGGTGACACCGCTCTCGAATTCGAACAATCCGACGAACGTCGGGGCGTAAGTCAATCCACGTAACGCCGCATCGACCGGAAAATCCGCGAGCAAGTCGAGCGTCTGCGGGAGCGGCGACGTGATGATTAGACGGTCGTATTGCCGCGCTGTCACATCCGTCCGGACGTGGACCTGACCAGCTCCTGTCGTGACCGTCTCGGCCCGCTCGTTCAAATGGAACGTCAACCCTTCGGCCAACCGTTTGGCCAAGGCGTTCATCCCACCGGCGGCGACGTAGCGTGGATACGGATCGGCGTACCAGACGTTCACCCAACCTTTCATCTGCCAGTCAGCGACATCTTGTTTGAGTTCTTCCCCGCGTACGGTGAAATAGACCGCCCCGTGATCGGCTTTCCCTTCCCCGATTCGTCTTGTCGCCAAACGTCCCCCGACACTCCGGCTCTTTTCAATCAGTTCCACTGTATGACCGTGGCGGGTGAGGTCGCGTGCTGCGACAATCCCGCTCAATCCCGCTCCGATAATGCCGATGTTCATGTCCATTCCCCCTTCTGTCACGAAGATTGTATCACGTGAGCGGCAGCTACGTCGGGCTCACGTATGCTTTTCCACTGCGCGTCATACTCGCGGCGCGCGTCTTCATACATGACGGCGAAGCGGCTGAC
>NZ_JNAA01000069.1:0-76846 GCF_000696055.1 Exiguobacterium sp. AB2 | reverse complement strand
AAAAAAAGTCTTTCCGATAATGGTTGTTCCACGCTTCACGAAGCGAGATCAATGTTTTCATGGTCATTCCCCCTATAGCAAGGTATACGAATTGCGTCAACTTTTGTTTCATATTTACCCATGCCTGCGCGTTTTCAAAAAACGTGATACAATACACGTCGTAAACTAATCAGAAAAACGAGGGATCCTATACATGATTACAGTAAATAACGTAAGTCTCCAATTCGGTGGACGCAAGTTGTTCGAAGACGTGAACATCAAGTTCACACCAGGCAACTGTTACGGCTTGATCGGCGCAAACGGCGCCGGGAAGTCAACATTCTTGAAAATTCTTGCCGGCGAGCAAGAGACGACAACAGGTGACGTCAGCTTCTCACCAGGCGAACGCCTCGCCGTCCTCAAACAGGACCATTATGCGTACGAAGACCAAGCGGTACTCGAGACGGTCATCATGGGCCACGAGCGTTTGTATCAAGTCATGAAAGAGAAAGACGCCATCTATATGAAGGAAGATTTCTCTGACGAAGACGGCATGCGTGCAGCCGAACTCGAAGGCGAATTCGCCGAGATGAACGGTTGGGAAGCTGAATCAGAAGCTGCGATGGTCCTTCAAGGACTCGGCATCACGGACGCGTCCCACCACAAGCTCATGAGCGAGCTCACAGGTGGCGAGAAAGTCAAAGTCCTCCTTGCGCAAGCACTCTTTGGCAAACCTGACATTCTTCTCCTCGATGAGCCGACGAACGGTCTTGACCTCAAGGCGATCCAATGGCTCGAAGAGTTCTTGATCAACTTCGAGAACACGGTCATCGTCGTATCCCACGACCGTCACTTCTTGAACAAAGTGTGTACACACATGGCCGACCTCGATTTCGGGAAAATCCAGTTGTACGTCGGAAACTACGATTTCTGGTACGAGTCGAGCCAACTCGCTTCACGCATGGCCAACGACCAGAACAAGAAAAAAGAAGAAAAGATCAAAGAGCTTCAAAACTTCATCGCCCGTTTCAGCTCGAACGCCTCGAAGGCGCGTCAAGCGACGTCGCGTAAGAAGTTGCTCGATAAAATCACGCTCGACGATATCCGTCCGTCATCACGTCGCTACCCGTTCGTCGGGTTCTCGATGGAACGTGAAATCGGGAACGACGTCCTCTACGTCGACAACGTCTCGAAGACGATTGACGGTGTGAAAGTACTCGACAACGTCACGTTCTCACTGAACAAGACGGACAAAGTCGCCTTCGTCGGCCGCTCAGACGTTGCCATCACGACGCTCTTCAAAATCATCATGGGCGAGATGGAACCGGATGCGGGTACGGTCAAATGGGGCGTGACGACGACACAGTCGTACTTCCCGAAAGACAACTCGGAATATTTCGAAGGGTCAGATAAGAGCATCTTGGATTGGTTACGCCAGTTCTCACCAGCCGACGAGTCGGACACGTTCCTTCGCGGCTTCCTCGGACGCATGCTCTTCTCAGGCGAAGAAGTCATGAAGAAAGCATCGGTCCTCTCAGGGGGCGAGAAAGTGCGCTGCATGCTCTCGAAAATGATGCTCTCGAACTCGAACGTCCTCGTCCTCGACGATCCGACGAACCACTTGGACCTCGAGTCGATCACAGCGCTCAACAACGGCCTCGAGTCGTTCAAAGGCGTGCTCCTCTTCAGCTCGCATGACCATCAGCTCATCTCGACGATTGCGACGCGCATCATCGAAGTGACGCCGAACGGGATTGTCGACAAAGAAGCGACGTACGATGAGTTCCTCGAGAACGAATCGCTGCAACAGCAAGTCGAGTCACTCTATCAGAACGCATAAGAAAAATCGATCGGCCGCGGCCGATCGATTTTTTTATTTGACCTCGATGGTCTCCATGATGTGTTCATGGATGTCATGCCCTTTCGTCACATGGACTTGGACGTTGTATGGGCCCGCCTCGGTGAACGTGTGCTCCCCTGTGTACACACCGTCCGCTTCCTCAAGTTTCACCCATTCATGCTTTTCAGCCCCGTCTTTGAATACCTCGAGTTGGACGTCAGCCCCTGTCAGCATCTCGTGATCAATCTCCACGTTCACGTTGAACGGTTGCGGTTCGTTCACCGTCGCTTGTTTCGGTTCAAGCACAATCTCAGCGCCGGCGTGGTGATGATGATCGCTCGTTTCTTCGGCTTCAGCCGCCGTTTCCGGATGACCGACCGTCACGTTCGTCGTCGGCATCGTGTGCATCGACCGCGCCGTCACATGGACTTGCACCGTATAGACCGCTTCATCGGCGAACGTCGTCTCGACTTCGTATACCCCGTCTTCCGTCAGGGATGCCTTCATCATCTCGCTGTCTTCTTTCGCCCCGTTCTTCCATACCTCGAATTTGATTTCGTCGGCATCGTCGACCGCCTCGCCGTCTTGCGTGACACGAACCGACAAGGTGACGGTTTCTTCCTTGTCCGCTGTCGCCGGTACGTTCAATTCGGCTTCAACAGGCTCCATGGATTGAACGGTTTCAGATGCGTGATCTACCTCTTCCGTCCCACAAGCCCCGAGCATCAAAACACCAGCAAGACCAGTCGCTAAACTCAGTTTCATCATTGTCCGTTTCATCATACATCCCCCTATTTAATCGCTTACATGGTTCACACTTTGTTCATGATACCATCCTTTTTCAGGAAATATGTGAGGGTTGTGTGATATTTACGACGTCCTCCGCTCATAAATTACACACATATTTTGAGAGATGGACGCCAAAAATTCCTTTGTCTAAATTTAGGTTTTTTGATGGAATCGTCTGAAACGGGGTATATAAAATATATATACAGCTCAATATTTGGAAAGCCTTGACACCAAGATACATACACCATGAATGGAGGCGAAAAAAAATGAAGAGCAGGATCGTACGTGTACTCATGGCCTTGTTGATCATGCTGGCACCGTTAGTCACTTATCCAAAATCGGCGGATGCCGCCGCTTCGAAATTCATCACGAGCGTGAATACCACCAGTAAAGTCGTGGCGTTGACGTTTGACGACGGGGCGGATGGCGCGAACACGAACAAGATTTTGGACATACTTGCAAAGAACAACGTCAAAGCCACTTTCTTCTTGACTGGATCGGGCGCCAACCACCATCCCCAATACATTAAAAACATCGCAGCCAAAGGTCACCAACTCGGTAACCATTCCTACACCCATCCGGACTTCACAAAATTGACCGCCACCCAAATGAAGTCGGAACTCGACCGGACAGAAGCGCTCGTCAAATCCATTACCGGCAAGACGACGAAACCGATCTTCCGAGCCCCGTTCGGCGCCGTCAATAGCGCTGTCTTGAACGGAGTCGGTGCTGCCGGCTACGGTTACACGATTCAATGGAACATCGACACAATCGACTGGAAAGGGCTCACCGCCAGTCAAATCAATACGAAAGTCCAAACGAACATCAAACCTGGCTCAATCGTCTTGATGCACACAGGCGCCGGCGCACCGGGTACACCACTCGCCTTGCCGACGATGATCTCGCAATTGAAAGCGAAAGGGTACAAGTTCGTCACCGTCTCTCAACTACTCGCTTATCAAAACACATCGACTAGCAAAACGTATACCGTCAAATCGGGGGATACCCTCTATAGCATCGCCCGGGCTTACGGTGTCACCGTCTCTGCCCTCGCTGCCGTGAACAACATTACAAATTACAACTTGATTTCAGTCGGACAAGTACTCGTCATTCCGAGTACGACCATCACACCTCCACCAACGACCACAGTCAAATATACTGTCAAGTCGGGCGATACGCTCTATAAAATTGCGACGATGTATAATACGACCGTCGCAAAGATTGCCGCTGCCAATAACATCACGAATGTCAATTCGATTTACGTCGGACAAGTGCTCGTCATCCCGGGTACGACCGTCACACCTCCACCACCGACGACCACAGTCAAATACACCGTCAAGTCGGGTGATACGCTTTATAAGATCGCAACAGCCTATAACACGACCGTCGCCAAGATTGCCGCTGCCAACAACATCACGAATGTCAATTTAATCAGTGTCGGACAAGTGCTCACGATTCCTCGTTAACTACAAAAAGATGGCGCCCGTTGCGGCGCCATCTTTTTAATGTCATTTCACCTCAAACTGTTCGGCCTCGGTCGAGCCGGCGAGTGCCGTCGTTGACGACTCCCCGCCCGAGATGACAAGCGACACTTCGTCGAAGTAACCGGTCCCGACTTCGCGTTGGTGACGCGTCGCCGTGTAGCCATGCTGTTCAGCACTGAACTCCGCTTGTTGCAACTCGGAATAAGCCGCCATACCCCGGTCTTTATAGCCGCGTGCGAGCTCGAACATACCGAAGTTGAGTGAGTGGAAACCGGCGAGTGTGACGAACTGGAACTTATACCCCATCGCCCCGATCTCTTGTTGGAACGTGGCGATTTCGTCATCCGACAGTTTCTTCTTCCAATTGAACGACGGTGAGCAGTTGTAGGCGAGCAGTTTCCCCGGATACTTGGCGTGAATCGCGTCCGCGAATTGGCGCGCTTCGTCCAAATCCGGCTCCGACGTCTCGCACCAGACGAGGTCGGCGTAAGGTGCGTAGGCGAGACCGCGGGCGATGGCTTGTTCGATGCCCGCTTCGGTCCGGTAAAATCCTTCCGGTGTCCGGTCACCGACGATGAACGGGTGGTCGACCGGATCGATATCGCTCGTGATCAAGTTCGCCGCATGCGCGTCCGTCCGGGCGACAATGATCGTCGACACGCCCATGACGTCGGCCGCAAGCCGTGCCGCAATCAAGTTCTTCACGGCCGTCTGTGTCGGCAGCAACACTTTTCCGCCGAGGTGTCCGCACTTCTTCTCCGAAGACAGTTGGTCTTCGAGGTGGACACCGGCCGCTCCCGCCTCAATCATCGCTTTCGTCAGTTCAAAAACGTTCAACACGCCGCCGAACCCGGCTTCCATATCGGCGACGATTGGCGCGAACCAATGTGTATCGCCTTTCCCTTCTGCCGTTTGAATTTGGTCGGCACGCTGAAGCGCCTGATTGATTCGTTTGACGACGCTCGGTACCGAGTTGGCCGGATACAGGCTTTGGTCTGGATACATATGCCCGGAAAGGTTCGCGTCGGCAGCGACTTGCCAGCCGCTTAAGTAAATCGCTTCTAATCCGGCTTTCACTTGTTGAATCGCTTGATTCCCCGTGAGGGCACCGAGGGCATGCACGTAATCGCGCTGATGGAGCAGTTCCCATAAACGTTCCGCTCCTTTTGTCGCGAGGGTGTGTTCAATCAACACTGACCCTCGCAGCTTCATGACGTCATCGACGCTATAGGGGCGTTCGACTCCTTCAAACCGTTCTGACTGAAAAATCCCTTCAAGTTGCATCCGCTGTTCATTCATATTTCCATTCCTCCTGTTTTATATTAGTTGTTTTTATTATCATTTGTTATATAACAGATAGTGCGCACTTAATCCAAATAAGCACAACATTCGAGCGCCGCTTTGAACGTCGAATGTTCCATCCCGCAACAGCGGCAGACGTTCTCCTCGTCCCGCTCCTCTGGCTTTCGGAAGACGACAACCTCCTCGACCGGTTCCCTCATGATTTGGAGTGAGCCGTCTGTCCGATCGAGGACGAGACGCATCAAGTCGTTCCCGTAGACGAACGCCGTGTTGGCGAGCGTCGCTGTCGATTCTCCCGAAACGATGCGGCGGACGACCCAGCGTTCAATCAATTGTTCACTTTCAAGTTTTTTCGTTGTCATGATGATGCTCCTCCTTTTACATTTTCCCGTGTCGACTGTTCGATGAATTCACGACGGCGCCGATGTAAGATCGGTTCCGTATACCCGCTCGGCGAATCCGTTCCTTGGAACACCAAGTCTCTCGCGGCTTGATAGGCAAGCGAGCGTTCCACGTCAGGCGTCATCGGACGATAATGCGGATCTCCCGCATTTTGCGCGTCGACGACCTCGGCCATACGCCGGAGCGTCGCTTCGACTTGTTCTTTCGTACAGACACCGTGGTACAGCCAATTGGCTACGTGTTGGCTCGAGATGCGAAGCGTCGCCCGGTCTTCCATCAACCCAATATGATGAATGTCCGGCACTTTGGAGCAACCGACCCCTTGTTCGACCCAGCGGACGACATAACCGAGCAATCCTTGTAAGTTGTTTTCGAGTTCCTCGTTCACTTCTTCTGCCGCATATACGTCCGTCGCCAACGGGATCTCGAGGAGACGGCGCTGTTCACGCGCTGTGTCGAACGGTGCGTTCAATAGCTCACGTTGGACACCGGATGCATCGACTTGATGGTAATGGAGCGCATGTAGTGTCGCCGCTGTCGGTGACGGCACCCAGGCTGTCGTGGCGCCTGACCGCACATGATTGACCTTGTCCCGCATCATGTCTTTCATCTGGTCCGGCATCGCCCACATCCCTTTGCCGATTTGGCCGCGGCGGTGAAAACCTGCTCCAAGTCCGACGCGGACGTTCAAACGTTCGTAGGCGTCAAGCCACTCTGACGTCTTCATTTCACCTTTTCGGCGCATCGGTCCAAGCGTGAGCGACGTGTGAATCTCGTCCCCGGTTCGATCGAGGAAGCCAGTGTTGATGAAGACGACACGCCCTTTCACCTGATGGATGCAATTCTTCAAGTTGAGCGACGTCCGCCGCTCTTCATCCATCACCCCGACCTTGATCGTATGGCGCGGCACGTCAATCAAGTCCTCGATGGTGTCGAACAAATCGTTCGTGAAGGCGACTTCTTTTGAACCGTGCATCTTCGGTTTGACGATATAGATGGAGCGTTCACGGGAGTTAAGCTTGGCCTCAAGCTGACGGCTCGCAATGAGCGCCGTGAAGATGCCATCTAAGATGCCTTCCGGTACTTCACGTCCCACGTCGTCGAGCATCAAGTCCGTCGTCATCAAATGCCCGACGTTTCGAATAAAGAGTAAGGCTCGTCCTGGCAACACGACTTCGCGTCCGTCCGTCCCGACATAATACCGGTCGGGATTCAACGTCCGCGTGAGCGACTGGTCCCCTTTTTGGAACGTGGCCTCGAGCGTGCCGTCCATCAATCCGAGCCAGTTTTCGTAAAGGTGAACTTTGTCTTCAGCCCGGACGGCTGCGACCGAGTCCTCGCAGTCGACAATCGCCGATAGTGCCGATTCGAGTTCAATGTCGACGAGCCCTGCCGGATCGCTTTTTCCGACCGGATGATGGCGATTGAATCTCAGCTCGGCATGGAGGCCGTTATGGACGAGCAGCAGACGGTCCGGAGACTCCGGAGCGCCGGTGTAGCCGACGAAACAGTCTTGTCGGAACGGAACCCGTTTCCCGTTCAAGACGGCATAAGCGGCATCACCCTCGACGCTGTATCCTTCCGCCTCACGATGCGTCCCTTCTCGGAGCGGGAACGTATCGTCGAGAAACTGTTTGGCGTAGGCGATGACGGCCGCGCCTCTAATCGGGTTATAACCCCTCGTCTTTTTACCGTCCGACTCATCAATCACGTCCGTTCCGTATAAGGCGTCATAGAGACTTCCCCACCTTGCGTTGGCTGCGTTCAAGGCGTAGCGCGCATTGTCGAGCGGGACAACGAGTTGCGGTCCGGCTTGTTGTGTGATCTCCAAGTCGACGTTCGAAACGTCGATTTGAAAGTCTGGGACGACCGGCTCGATGTAACCGATCGATTGAAGGAAACGTTCGTACTCGTTCACATCGAAATTGTGTTTGTGGTCGCTGTACCAATCCTGTAACAGTCGCTCAAACGATTCACGTTCATGGAGCAGCGCCTCATTTCGAGGAATGAATTCGTCGAGTATGCGCTCGATCCCTTGCCAAAATTGCTGGCGCGTGGCCGCTTCCGGCAATACACGAGCCGAAACGAAGTCGAGCAGCTTCCGATGTACGCGATAAGTTCCTAGTTGCTTATACTGTTCCAAGCCTTCACATCCTCTCGCATTTATTGTTATATATCAGTTGACTTTAATATAGACTATTATATAACAGTTTGGCAACAGGTTTTTCAAAACTTTTTATTTGAAATATGTAGGCGAAGGCGGTAGCATTCATTGTGTGACCTATCAATGATTGATGCATCAATGACCAAGGAGGACTGCCGATGCGCGATTCCTGTTCGCTCAGCGACGAGATCCTCTACCAAATCATGACGATTCAAAAAGAACTCGGCCAAGTGTTCGATACCGAAATGGACGGGCTGAGCTTGACTCGATTCGATTTATTGAGCAACCTTTATCACATCGGTCCGCTCAAACAACGCGAGCTGCAACAACGGGTCGACGTCGACCACGCAGCCGTCACACGGCACTTGAAGCAACTCGAAGCAGACGGCCTCATCCGGCGTGACCGTTGCCTGAAAGACAACCGTGTCATCTACGTCGAATTGACGGAACTCGGCCACGAACAAATCGCACATTGGACCGAGCAAAAGAAGTGCTTATCGAATCGACTTTTTGTAAACATGGAGGTAGAAGATCAACACCGCCTACTCGACCACTTAAATACATTACAAACAAACATTCAACATGAAAGGAAGACGTTACTATGAACACAACGACCGAGAAAGACTTTATGGAGATCGTGAAAGGACGCCGTTCGATTCGCGTCTACGATGAGAACGTCAAAATCTCGAAAGACGAGATGACGCAAATCTTGGAGGAGGCGACAACGGCTCCGTCTTCACTTAACCTACAACCGTGGCGCTTCGTCGTCATCGATAGCGCAGAAGGCAAAGACACGCTGCTCCCACTCGCAAGCTTCAACAAGCGCCAAGTCGAGACGTCTGCGGCCGTCATCGCCATCTTCGCCGATTATCAAATGGCCGACTACACGGAAGAGATCTTTGACACGGCCGTCGAACGTGGCCTCATGCCGCCAGAAGTACGCGACCGTCAAGTCGACATGATTAAAGGCATCTACAAAGACGCACCAAAAGAGGCAATCAAGGACAGCATCTTACTCGACTCCGGTCTCGTCGCGATGCAGCTCATGCTCGTCGCCCGTGCCCACGGCTACGATACGAACCCGATCGGTGGCTACGACAAGAAGAACATCGCCGAAGCGTTCGGTCTTGAAAAAGAGCGCTACCTCTCGGTCATGCTCCTCTCAATCGGGAAGGCCGCAGAAGAAGGTTACCCATCGGTCCGTTTCCCAATCGACCGCATCACAGACTGGAAATAAGCAAAGGCTCAATCGCTTCGAGGCGATTGAGCCTTTTTTTCATCCGATATATTTGACGACCTCGTTGAATTCACGCCGTGTCTTCGGTGCGAAATCGCGGGCCCGATGTCCGAACGCGACCATGACCGAAAGGGACCACGCCCCTCGTTCCATGACCCCTTCTGAAATCAGCAACTCGTCGATTTCGGCTTGATTGAACCCTTCGATCGGGCACGAGTCGATCCCGATTTGGGCTGCGGCCGTCATCATGTTACCAAGCGGGATATACGTCTGGCGCTTGACCCACTCTTGGAACGCACGCGCATCGTCAAGGAGACGATAATCGGTTTCTTGGAACGCCTGCACGCGCTGAATGCGTTGCGCATACTCCTCCTCGGTCCGTCCTTGGACGTCCGTGACGATGTGACGGATATAGTCCGAGTCGTAGCGCATCGCCTCAGGGGTGCGCGCTAAGATTAAGACGAAATGACTCGCCGTGAGCGCTTGTCCTTGCGCGCCCCAAGCGTGCTGTTTAATCTTTTGCAGCAAGTCTTCGCGGCGGACGACGACGAACTGCCACGGCTCGAAACCGAACGAGCTCGGCGACAGACGGCCCGTCTCTAAGATGAATTCAAAATCGTCTTCCTCGATCTTGCGGTCTGCATCAAACTCTTTCGTCGCTTGACGCCAACGATACGCTTCCAAAATCTCTTTCTTCTTCATCCGATTCACTCCCCAATCACCAAGATGATTCCATCATATCAAATCGATAGATGAGAAACCGCTCATGAAGATTCTTCAAGGGCAATCGGACGTCCTGCACGTAGCGAAACGGCGTCTCATCGTTCAGAAAATGTAAGTACTCATCGGCTGGATAATAGAGGATGAGATCGACCGGACGCGGCGTTCGCTCGACCGAGTCGATGATATTCGCGACGACCTGCCGGAACACGTTCACCGAGAACGGGTTGAAGAAGTAAAAGCGGTTCGCCTCAGCCGGCACCTCAAACTGTTCGGCGTAGCCGCGGACGAGCTGAACACTGCCACGCGTCCGGTGTTTCTTGGCGTAGTTCATCCAATTCTCAAGTGCCGCTTCGTGGAAGCCGCCATCCATCTCGATGCCAATGGCCCGAACTCGGAACGTATAGGCGAGATAAAACGGGAGACGCCCTTTCCCCGAACCGAAATCGACGACCGTGTCCGTCGCCGCGAGCGGATAGGCGTCACGCAACAAGTCGAGCGCCTCATAAGGAGTCGGTTCATAGCGGTGGTATTCGGCCGAGGCCGGGAACCCTTGTTGCGGTTTCGCCGTCTCGATTTGAAGCAATCGTTCATAGTCTTGTTCAGTCATAAATCTGTCCTTTCTTGGATGGCGCGGAAAAATGGATGACGCTCCATCTCGTTTAAGAAGGCGTCCCGTTCTTGAATCCCGACGTACCCGATATATAACGGGATGAGCAACTTGAACCAGCTCGGCACGAGCAGAAACCCCGTGACCGCGAGCGGGATGAGCCGTAACCACAGATTACGGTGGCTCGGCGTGCGGATGTACAGCAAGAGCGCGAGCGTGCGCCGAACGGACCCGAACCGATTCGGGGTAGGCCGATAGTACGGCCGCTTTCGCGTGTTCGGTTTCTCAAAGACGCCTGACGTCGATAAGAGCGATCGGTCGAACGCTGTCCGGACACGCGCGGCATGCTCGACCTCGCGGCTGATGAACGGGTGGCGCGAGAGCCAGCCTTCTCCCGAAACAAGCGCCAAGGCGACACTGCCACTGCCGAGGACGACCGCAAGGAGCGGCATGTCTGCGAGGAGCGCGTACGTGCCCGAGAACGCGACGACCGGCACGAGGAGCCGGAGCGACCAATGGGCTCCCTTCATATCAAGCAGATAGCGTAGCCACATGTGCAGCCACGCAACGACGAAGAGCGCGAAACCGAACGCGACGAGCGACACGAGCGACCATCCGTGAAGCTTAAGTACCGGTGCCATCAATCCGAGGACGAGCGTATACTTCATGCCCATACCGGCGAGATGATACCCGACCGAATACCGTTTCATGGCCGAGACCAAGTCACGGTTCGCGACTAAAGCGACGTCCGCTCGTTCGACCCATGCGAAGAAGTGATCGTGCAGCTGAATCAACAGGAGGCCGGCCGCCCATGCAAGCATCGGCACGTCCATGAGCCACGGATATGCGCTTTGCCACATCGCTACATATTGATAGCCGAGAAAGAACGTGAGCGGGATGCCCCCGTAAAGGACAATCGTCCAATCGAACAGTAACCGCCACGTCTTCCATCGTTTGGTCAAGTCGGTCCGGACACGCCGAACCCAGACGTCTCGAACCGTCATCGCATCACCACATCTTCCATCATCTCGAACAACGAGGCACCGTCCGTCCCGAGCTCCGCTCGAATCGCTTGTTTCGTCCCGCTCGCGAGCATGCGCCCGTTATCGATCCAGACGAAACGGTCGCACAATCGTTCGGCCGTGTCGAGCACGTGGGTGACGAGCAACACGCCCGTGCCGCGCCGACGCTCTTCTTCGAGCAGACGAAGCAACTGAATCGTCGTCGTCGCGTCGAGCCCGACGAACGGCTCGTCCACGAGCAAATAGCCCGCTTCTTGAATGAGCGCCAAGAGGATCATCGCCTTTTGCTTCATCCCTTTTGAAAACGAGGCGATGTAATCGTCTTGTACCGATTCAAGCCGAAACATTCGAAGGAGCATCGCCGTCCGCGTCTGATCTGACACGCCGCTCAGTTCGCTGACGAGGGCGATGTGTTCGGCGAGCGTCAAATAATCATAGTAGACCGGCTGTTCCGGGATGTAGGCGTAGCGACCGATGTCCACCGTCCCGCGCATCCATGGAATCGTCCCGGTCAGACAGGAGACCGTCGTACTCTTCCCGGCCCCGTTCGAACCAATCATCCCGACGATTTCCCCGGGCCGGACGTCGAACTTGATTTCTTCAATCACCGCTTGACGTGCCTCATACCCTGCTTGCTGAATGTGAACGTCCACCGAACTCCTCCCCATATCTTGAGATTCTATGTATTTTTCTTTATCTATCATACCATCCTCTGAAAATATGGCATAATAACGCTTGTCACCCCATGTAAAGGAGTAGAAAGCCATGCAACACTATTTAGCCATCGACATTGGTGGTACGAGCATCAAATACGGGATCGTCCACGCGGACGGCACCCTTCACGCGAGCGACCATGTCCCGACCCCAGCGACGTGGGACGCATTCCTCGAGCAACTTGACGCCATCTTCAGCGAGATCAAGATGACACAAGCCATCGACGGACTCGCGATTAGCGCGCCCGGCGCGGTCGACTCTACAGCCGGTGTCATCCATGGGATCAGCGCAGTACAATACATCCATGACCGTCCATTCCTCGACGCCCTTCGGGAGCGCTACGTGTTACCGGTCACCGTCTTGAATGACGCCAACGCGGCCGCCCTCGCCGAAGGATGGACCGGAGCCGCCGCCTCGATCGAACGTTATGCGACAGTCGTGATTGGCACAGGCGTCGGTGGCGCGTTCGTCGACAAGCAGGCCGTCATGATTGGGTCCCACTTCCACGGAGGCGAGTTCGGCTACTGGATTCTCGACCCGTCGCTCCCTCATCCGGACGGGACGTGGAGCAAGATCGGGGCCACCGCCGCCCTCGTCCAACGCTGCAGCGACCGTCTCGGGCGACCGCTGTCTGGACAAGACATCTTTGCGCTCCAAACCGACGCTGCCATTCAAGAAGAGTTGGAGCGTTTCTATCGTTGGAACGCGATTGGCCTATACAATATCCAATTCAGCCTCGACCCGGAACGCATCTTGATTGGAGGCGGCATCAGCCGTCGCCCGGAAGTTCGCGACGGGATCAAGCGACACCTCGATACATTGTGTGACGCGTTTGGGACGTTCCGAATCGACGTCGAGACGTGCGCGCACTTTAACGAGGCGAACTTGATCGGCGCGGCTCGGTTTCATATGTTGAACGTCTAAAAGGGTTTCGCTCACGCACTGTGAGCAAAACCCTTTTCATTGTGCAGCCCGGTCCTCATGAAGCTGTTGGTACACTTCCTCACGAATCGCTTGCGCCGTCCGTTCATGAAGGATCATATGGGCCCGAATGATTCGATTCGTTCGTTCATCGATAATCCGTGTCTCCAAATACCGATCCAACAGCGGCAAGCTAAAGTCGTGGAGAGGCAAATACGCAACGGGAATCGTTTCATGCCCCGTCCGAATCGACACTTGGACACCATTCACTTCCGGAAAAAAGTACGACTCGTAATAAGGTTCGATGACCAATTCGTCAATCGAGGCGTCGCGTGCCGTCGGAATCGTCGTCGGCAAGGCGATGAAATACACCATTTGGTCGAACGAGAACGAGACGTCCTGTAAGGAGACGTTGAGACGGGCCGCTTCCCGTTTCGCAATCGAGCGTAAAATCAAACGATAGCAAGGTCGGCTCGTGAACAACAACGTCCCGACGAAGACGACCGCCATGACCATGACACTGAACTCATTCATAGCGGCACTCCTTCCCAGCGGCACACTTGATTTTTCCCACGTGACTTGGCCGCATAGAGCGCTTGGTCGGCGCATTCAATCAACTGCTCGCTCGTCTGGTGACGGAGCGTATGCTTCGAGGCGACCCCGAAGCTGAGCGTCAACCGACCACCGGGCTGTGCTTCCCCGTACGTGAACGACGTCTTCAGCACCGCCGCCCGAATCGTTTCCGCCACGTTCGTCGCCTCGACTTCATCAAACTTCGGTAACAGGACGACGAACTCTTCGCCGCCGAACCGGTACGCCATCTGTTCATCCGGCACGCTACGGCGAATCACGCTCGCGAGGCGTGTCAACAATTCGTTGCCCGCTAAGTGTCCGTTCGTATCGTTGTACTGTTTAAAGTGATCGATGTCCATGACGATTAACGATAGCTCCTCGTCCGCACATTCACGGAACAATACGTCCAAGTCTTGTTCGAACGAGCGATGGTTTTTCAAACGGGTCAGGCCGTCGCGCAAGGCGAGCGTCTCGATTCGTTGATAGAGCGTCGTCTGATGCAAGGCGAGCGACGCCTGTTCGGCGATGGGCCGGACGCCGTCAATCTTTTGCGGCGTAATCGGCTTCTTATTGACGACGTTATCGATCACGAGCAGTCCGTATGGAATGCCTTGATGGTGAAGCGGAAAAATCGTACACTCATCCATCTGTAGCTCCGCGTGCAACATCCGGAGCACCGGGTCGTCCGTGATGCTCGCATACACATGAATCGGTCGCCCTGTTTCGAGCGTCTGTCTGAACACGTGCTCGCCGTCGAACGGGATGCGCATCTTACGAATCCGTTCGTTCAACTGTTCGTCATGGCTCGTGCCCGTTTCCTTCTCGTCAATCAGGCTTTGAAGGTCGAAATGTTGGCGCGTGATCTCTTCCCAAATCTGAAACCCTTCCTCAGGGCTCATCGGTCCCGTCCCCATGACCCCATAAATGCTGTCTTTCTCAGGGTCAGCAAAAAAGATGATGGAGCGGTTGAACCCGAGACCATGCCCCGCCGTCACCGACGTCAAAATCGTCTGCAACAACCGGTCCAAATCAAGCGTATCTTGCATCGTGAAACTGACTTCTCGGAACACGTTCAACTGCCGGGAGCTCCCGGTCAGCATATGTAGCCGCTCCGACCGCTCCCGTTTCAGCTGCTTGATGTACCCGAATAAGAGGGCCGCCCCTAGACCGAAGAAAAAATAACTGAACAAGAGGGGGAACGACAGCATCCCCGATTGGCTATAGACGAGAAGCCAGCTCGTGACGATGGCCGCAAACATGCCTCTCCATTCAAAACAAACGAGACCTGTCACGATGAGGAGAAGTACCGACCAATGAAAGTCATAAAAATCAAACAAGACGCCATGCCAAATGACGATGAGACCGCTCGCCCCAACGAGCAACCAGCGATTCAACAACGGGGTCGTCAACAGACGCAGTACGTTGATGACGATCGTGATGAAGACGATACCGCCAAGCCATATCCCGTATACCATCTTGTCCCCTCATTTCTCCAAATTGTTCTCTTCCTCCATTATAGAATGAATCGGGAGAGGTGGGACATCGTTTGCCCAATCACTGACCAAACTTTTAAGTTATTTGAAAGATTTTCCAATCTATTGCTTGTCCCCATTTTACATAATGTTTTCGTATACTTTAGTGCGTTACCGTGAAATGATAGAGATACCTAACTAAAAAATAAAAGCGAGGTGGAAGCGTGACCCGTACTACAAATAGTGAAGCTTCGACAATTTTAACGCATCTCTTCAGCACGACGTCGTTCGTTGGGATCGACTTCGGGTCTGGACCGAACCACCACCTGCTTTACTTCAAGCGTGGGGACGACCATGAGGCTTGGCTCTCCATCGAGGGGCCTTGGCACGTCCATACCGCGGACACCCTATTCGATGAGGCGCTACAACTGCAACGTCTCATCGAATTGCGGCGCGAACGGGTCCGTCACGTCCGTCTAGGCGACGAATATCCACATCTCGAGTTGACGTTCGAGTCTGGCCGCACGTTATTCGTCAACGGTTTCCATAAACAGTTCGAGAGCTGGCAGGCAGGGGACGCCCGCCCGCTCGGGGGAGATGAGTACTTGCTCGTCGCCATGCCGCAAGGCGAACTCGCCTTGTTTGTCGAGGAGGAGGCTTGATGGGCATCTGGACTGAAATCGCCACGTATATGCTGATTGCGTTTGGAATCAGCCTCGCCATCATCGTCCTGCGTAAAATTACCAAGTCATAACAAAGGAGCGGCCGCGGCCGCTCCTTTTTATTTAACCGTCTCATCTTCGAACAGGCTTGCTCCGTTCGTCTGGATGACGTCTTGATACCAGAAGAACGAATCTTTCCGTGAACGCTCGAGCGTCCCTGACCCGTCGTCGTGCTTGTCGACATAGATGAACCCGTATCGTTTGCTATATTCACCCGTCGATGCACTGACGAGATCGATACAGCCCCAGCTCGTGTAGCCGATGACGTCGACCCCGTCCTCAATCGCCTCGACCATCGCCTTCAAATGGTCACGCAAGTACTCGATGCGATAATCGTCATGGACCGAACCGTCCGCTTCGACGTTGTCATACGCCCCGAGACCGTTCTCGACGATGAAGAGCGGGAGCTCATAGCGCTCATACAGTTTGTTCAAGATGACGCGAAGTCCCATCGGATCGATTTCCCAACCCCAGTCGCTCGCTTGAAGATACGGATTTTTCACGCCGCTCATGATGTTCCCGGCTGCCTCGTCTTCCGTCTTCTCCGCCTTCTCCGTTCGTGACATATAGTAGCTGAGCGAGAAGAAGTCGACCGTGTTCGCTTTTAAAATATCGAGGTCCCCGTCTTCGATGACGAGCTCAATCCCGTTCTCACGGAAGAAGCGTTTCGCGAACGACGGATATTCACCGCGCACGTGCACGTCGCCACAGAAGAAGTTCATCATCCGTTCGGCGTCATGCGCGTACCAGACGTCTTCCGGATTCGAGCTGTACGGATAGACCGGCGCCGCGATGAGCATGCAGCCGACTTGCGCAGCGGGATCAATCTCGCGGGCCGCCTTCGTCGCGAGTGCGCTCGCCACGAGCTGATGGTGAAGTCCTTGGTACGTCAACTGCAACTGGTCGTCCCCTTCACGGATCGCCATCCCTAGGCTGAGCATCGGCATGAACTGGGCGCCGTTGATTTCGTTGAACGTGAGCCAATATTTGACCTTGCCTTGATAACGCTCGAACAGGACGCGGCTGTAACGCTCGAAGAACGTCACGAGGCGACGGTCACGCCAACCACCGTATGCTGTCGCCAAGTGGAGGGGCATCTCGTAATGTGAGATCGTGACGAGCGGTTCGATCCCTTGTGCGACGAGTTCATCGATGACGCGGTCATAAAACTGGAGTCCTTCCTCGTTCGGCTCCACTTCATCCCCGTTCGGGAAAATGCGTGACCAGGCGATTGACATCCGGAACGTCTTAAACCCCATCTCCTTGAACAAGGCGATATCCTCTTTATAACGGTGATAGAAGTCGATGCCTTCATGGTTCGGATACGTATAGTCTTCGTGGAGAGCAAAATCGAACGACGGATCGTGAATGATTCGCATCCGGTCTTTCCCACCTGGCATGACGTCCGCGATGGAAAGCCCTTTCCCGCCCTCTTGATATCCACCTTCAAATTGGTTGGCCGCTGTGGCACCGCCCCATAAAAAGTTCTTCGCTACTTGTTTCATGTCCATTTCCTCCTTTTAAGCTAAGACGCGTAAGACGTCATGATTTGGTTCGACGACCCCGATATGTGTCGGTAAGACGTCTAAATAATTTCCTGTGTTCGTGACGATGACCGGCGTAATCGTGTCATAACCGGCTTTTGCAATCGCCTCTAAATCGAACGTGACGAGCACGTCCCCTTCCTTGACACGTTGCCCGTTCTCGACGTGTGACTCGAAATGTTGCCCTTCGAGCTGAACGGTGTCGAGGCCGACGTGGATGAGCACTTCCACGCCGCTGTCCGAGCGTAAGCCAATCGCATGTTTCGACTGGAAAATCGTGACGACTTCTCCGTCAAACGGTGCGTAGACTACGCCTTCACTTGGCATGATGGCGATGCCTTTGCCCATCGCCCCGCTCGAGAACACTTCATCCCGTACCGTGTCGAGTGCGACGACTTCTCCTTTGACCGGTGAGGAGACCGGTGTACCGACGTGATCGGCCAAGACCGGTGCCGGTTCGACGCGCGTCGTTTCTGTCGGTGCCACTTCTCTATGCAACACGAACGTCAAACCGAACGAGACGACCGTCGCGACGACCATGCCGATGAGTGCCCCATAAAACGTCATGTCGAGACCGGTCGCCGGAATCATGACCGGGACGCTGAACACACCGAGTCCACCCATCGCGTACGCTGCCGTACCGAGCATCCCACCGACGACACCACCGGCCGCCCCGCCAATCATCCCGAAGACGAACGGCTTTTTCCGGGGAAGGGTCAAACCGTAAATCGCTGGCTCTGTGATGCCGAACACACCCGCGATGGAAGAGGATGTTCCGAGCCCTTTCGTTTTCGGGTCGCGCGCTTTCAACGTGATGGCGAGCGTCGCCCCGACTTGACCGAACGTCGCCATGAGCACACCGACGACGATCGTATCCATCCCGACGACGGCCAAGTTGTTGATGATGATCGGCACGAGCCCCCAGTGCAGACCGAACATGACGAGCACTTGCCAAAACGCGCCGATGAAGGCGATGGCGACGATCGGGCTTAATCCGTAAAGGAACGAGTACCCGTTCGCAAGCCCTTGGCTCGCATACGTCGCGACCGGACCGATGGCGAGGAACGTGAGTGGTACGACGATGAGGAGCGCCATCATCGGGGTCGTGAAGTTCCGGACCGCCTCATGCGTCCGCTTGTTGAAGAACGTCTCCACTTTTGACGAGACGTACGTCGCCAAGATGATTGGAATGACAGAAGACGCATAACTCATCAACACGACCGGTAAATTGAGGAACGTGAGCGTCTCGCCAGCACCTTGCATCGCGACGATGGCCGGATAGACGAGCGCCCCCCCGATAATCATCCCGATATACGGGTTCCCACCGAACTTCTTCGCGGCCGAGTGTCCGAGGATGACCGGCAGGAAGTAGAAGAGGGCATCGGCCGCTGCGTTCAAGACGATGTACGTCCCCATGTCTTGCGTGAGGAGACCGAGGGCGACGAGAATGGCAAGCAATCCTTTCAACAACCCGCTCCCGGCCATCGGGCCGAGAATCGGGGTGAAGATACCGGCAATCACATCGATCAAGCGATTGAACACGCCCGTCTTCTCTTCTTCCTCATTCGATGACGTTTGAAAACCTCCGGCTGCGACGACGTCCTGATAGACGTACGGTACATTGTTGCCGATGACGACTTGGAACTGGCCGCCGCTTTGGACGACCGTGATGACGCCATCGTGTTGTTTCAGCGTCTCCGGATCGGCCTTTTTTTCATCTTTCAATTTGAAACGCAACCGTGTCGCACAGTGGAACACGCTTTTGACGTTGTCTTTCCCACCGACGTGACGAATGATGTCGTCGGCGAGGGCCTTGTATTGGCTCATCTTGCTCACTCCTTCAGTTTGAGGTAAAAAGAAAAACCTAAATGTACGTCTACATCGCGTAGCGTCATTTAGGTTTGGCCTGCATCATCAGTAACCATCCTTAGGATCGTCTTTCTTTCATTAAATTTTCGATGTGGATCATCATATAGAGCCGTTCATCGGTCGACACCGCATAGTTGTACTTCGAGGCGATCAGTCCCGCGATTTTCTCGACGCATTCATAGGCGTCAGGATAGCGCAGCTTCACCATCTCAAACAGCGTCTCATCGCCTCCGGTCTTCACCGGCTCTTTCGAGGCGAGCCGTTGGACGAAGTATTTGAGATGGGTCAAGAACCGGGAGTAGGCGTGCGACTCTTCATCCAAGTCGATTTGAAAATGGTACGTGATGATTGTCAGGATCGCTTGGGTCGCTTTCGTCATCTCGGTGACAAGGTGTAAGTTCTCACCCTTCGCGCCAGACATCGTCGCATTGACGAGATGAAGGGCGATGGCGACGGCCTCATCTTCATCGAGGACGACGTCGTGCCGCTCGTTGATGAGCGCGACCGCTTCTTTCCCGATTGAAAATTCAGGTCCATAAAACCGTTTCACTTCCCAAACGAGCGGGTTTCGGATGACGATTCCATCGCGATAACGACTGAGGGCGAAATGAATATGGTCGGCGAGCGTCACATAGAGCGAGTCGTGCACCGTCTTTTCGAGCCTTGTTTCGGCGAGTTTGACGATTTGCTTCACCGTCTCCATCTCCTCACCCGGCATCTCATTTAAAAAAATGGACGAACCGTTCATGGCTCTCTTTACTCTCGAGCGTAAAGATCTTTTCGATTCGCGCTTGATCGATCGCGTCACCAGGTCGTTTTTGGAACGCAATCCCTCGTCCCATGACGACTTGTTCTTGACCGTTCGCTTGAATGGCCACGACGTTGTTGTTGAACACTTTTGAAATGTGCATGGAATCTTGTCACCTCCGCTCAGGGTCGATTGAAAAGAAAAAAACCTAAATTCACGCCGGTCCCCTAAAGTTGGATGGACGGCATCAATTTAGGTTTTGCCTGCATGACCAGTAACAATCCCAAAGTGGATTTTCTTCTTCTCGTCCTTAGCATACTCCGTTGATATCTTGACGTCAACATAAAAATAAAACGCTTACACAGTGACCGTTTTCACTCGAACAAGATGCGTTGCATCCGTTCCGGGGCCGCCAAAAAGTCACGCATGACCCGAACGTGCTCGAGTTCATCGAACGACGTCGGTTCGAGTCCCGTTTCGACTTGGAGAATATCGGCGTCAGGATACGACATAAGAATCGGCGAATGGGTCGCGATGATGAACTGGCTCCCCGACTGCACGAGTTCATGCATCCGAGCGAGCATCGTCAACTGTCGCATCGGGGACAAAGCGGCCTCAGGCTCGTCCAATATATAAAGCCCCTTACCCCGGAAACGGTGGAGCATGAGCGACAGAAACGCCTCGCCATGTGACTGCTCATGGAGCGACCGACCGCCGTAGGACGAATAGAACCGTTCCGGATCGGGAGACGTCCGGGCAATCTCATCCACATAACTCGACAGTTGATACGCCGTCTCGGCACGAAGGAAAAATCCGTCTTTTGGCCGGTAAGCGCCACGGATTGGCCGTAGCGCTTCAAACAACGAACTATGTGTCGAATCGGTTTCGAATCGGAACGTCGTCGCCCCACCTTCCGGATTGAACCCGGCGGCGACGGCCATTCCTTCAATCAGTGTCGATTTTCCGCTCCCGTTCTCCCCGACGAGAAACGTGACCGGCTTCGTGAGCGTCAGTTCATCAAACCTATCAAAAATCGGTAGCGAGAACGGATAATCGGGTTGTTCGATGCGATCCCGTTCCAAGCGCACGCCGCGCAAAAATAAGTTTAGTCCCACATGATCCAAAACAGCGCCCCCTCTCTCGACTCAATCCCGTACGACAGTCCTTGCGCCTCCAGCAACAGCTTATTGATAGCCAGACCAAGGCCGTGCCCGTTCGAACGGTCGCCTTTCACGTACATGTCCCAGATGTTGGCGCGCATCGATTCTGTGATGCCCGGTCCGTCATCCTCGATTTCAAGCCGTCGCTCAGTGAGCCTGATTGTAATCACACCGCCAATCGGACTCGCATGATATGCGTTCTGAAGAAAGTTCGACAGGATGCGCTCCATCGCCAACCGGTCCGCCTGAACGACCGCATCCTCGACGAGTTCAAGTGTGACCGTCACTTGCTTGTGCCGGAACCATTCCTCCATCCTGGCGACGGTCGCTTCAATCAATTCATTCATGTGGACGGACTCAATCGTGAGCGCCAGCTTGCCTGCCGACAATTTCGAGTACTCGAGCATCTGGGTCACGAGCCGGTCGATGCGATCGACCTCCTCGGTCATACTGCGTCCCGTCGCGGCCACATCTTCTTGTTTGACGACACCGAGCTCGAGCATCTCCGCCTCGTTTCGAACGATGGCGAGCGGGGTGCGGACGTCGTGTGTGATTCCGGAGATGAACGTGTTTTGTAGTCGCTCTTTCTCTTCGAGCGACGTGTTCATTTGACGGACGGCTTCCGTCAAATCACCAATCTCGTCATCGGTGACCGGTGGCAATGTGAAATCATGCCGACCCGACATGATGGACGCGGTTGCCTGTTTCAGCTCGATAAGTGGGGATGTCAAACGCCGCCCCATCCAATATGTGACACCGACGGCGACAAGGAGCGCGAGTAAAAAGCCGCTGCCGAGAATGACGTAAATTTGGCGAAACTGAGGATTCGACAGCGGGACAGGTGCATACGTCACGATTTGAACATCGCCTTCTTCCCGCAGGAACGTCAATAGCCGCATCCCGTTCACGCTGACCTCGTCCCGTTCGGACAATGCGTCCGGGTCAATCATCGGCGTCATCTGCCGACGCATCCTGCCTCCTCGCTCAAGATTGACCACCTCCCCGTCCTGAAACACGAGGACATCAAGCTGTCCGGGGATGCCGCGTCCATCCACGAGAGCCTCGTAGACGATATCTGCCTCACGCGCTAATTGATCATAGCTCTCCGTCTCAGCGAAACGCCCAATCAATAGCGACGTCAGGCCGAACGTGAGCAACGCCATGACGACGAGCGGAAGGATTGCCGTCCAGAGCAGTTTCTTCATCAAACGGTTCATCGGACTTCCTCCAAGCGATACCCGACACGGTGCACCGTCTTCAGTTGCCGCTTCATCGTCGGTGATTTGTCGCGCAACTGTTTGACGTGCGTATCGACCGTCCGCGTATCCCCGGCGAACGTGTAATCCCACACCTCGTCGAGTAGACGGTTGCGATCGAGCGCTTCTCCGCTATGCTTCAAAAAGAAAAGTAACAACTCATATTCTTTATTGGTCATCCGAATCGCTTGCCCGGCGTCGGTCACCGTGCGTGAACGTGCGTCCACCGTCATGTCGCCGAACGAAATCTCGTCCGTCTGTTTGACGAGACGCTTCAGGCGAATCTCGAGTTCTTTTAACACGATCGGTTTGACCAAATAATCGTCAGCCCCGAGCTCGAGGCCGAACACACGGTCATCCGCCTCTCCTCGTGCCGTCGCCAAGATGATGGCCGGTCGCGGATTGAGCGTCTTCAGTTTCGGAATGAGGGTCCACCCTTCCCCGTCCGGCAGACGAACATCGAGCAGGACCGCATCGAACGGTTGCTCGAGCTGTCGCTTCGCCTCGGCGAGCGTGCCGGCCACAGTGACATGAAACCCTGCGTACGTTAAAAAGCGGGCGAGCCCGTCCGCTAGTTTCGGTTCATCTTCGACTACGAGTACGTTCATCTTTATCGCCTCCACTCTTATTATATCGCATCCTGAAACGAACCCATCATTTCCCAAAGACAATTTGCAGAAACCTTGCAACTCCCTCACAACTTTTGAACGTCCCTGCCCTACACTTGAAGTAGTAAAGGAGGAGATTAATATGAATTCATCTAAATTAGCCATCGCCTTGGCCGGCCTACTGGCCGTCTCAGGAACCGGCGTCTATGCCGCCACGAACGATACGACAACGACCGACGGAACGGAAACGACGACCCAATGCGAACGCGGAGAACGCGGTGAGCGGGGTATGTTCGGTGACCGGGCAGCCGGTCAGGCCGCTTTGCTCGAGGCGCTCGGGTTGACCGAAGCTGATGTGGAAGCAGCGCGCGAAGAAGGACAATCGCTTCCTGAACTCGCGGAAGAAACAGGGATCACCATCGAACAGTTCATCGAGGCGATTATCACTTCTCATGAAGCGAAACTTGACGCAGCCGTCGAATCCGGTGACTTGACGCAAGATGAGGCCGACGCGATTCTTGCCGACCATGAAGAACGTTTTGCTGACGTCACGAGTTACGACGACTTAGGCGACATGCGCGGCTTTGGCGGTGGACGTCACGGAGGTGGGCATGGCCCTCATCACGGTGGTCAATTCGGTGGCCCGAACCAAGATGAGGACACACCTGCAGCTGATGATAACGTCGACAATCAGAGCACCAATTCACTGTAAGCAAAAGAGGCTGGGACATAACCCAGTAGATTCATAAGAAAGAGGCCCCCGTGAGCGACTTGTTCGCTCACGGGGGCCTCTTGTCAATTTTATGGGTTCATGCACGCATTTGGGACTAAACAGATAGGGGCGACCTCTGATAAAGTTAAAGTGACCAAACCATAACTTTGGAGGTGCCCCTATGTACAAAGAGTATACCATGAACCAATTGGTTTTGCCCCTAGATTTAGAAGTCCGGCTTCAGGAAAACGATATCGCCTTCGCCGTCCATGACCTCGTCGAACAGATCCCGGACGAGGCCTTCGAACCGTTCTGGCGAACGACGGGATGCCCGGCCTATCATCCACGCATGATGATGAAAATCGTCCTCTGCGCCTACACACAGTCCGCGTTCTCGGGTCGAAAGATCGAGGGTCTTCTCAAGGACAGCTTGCGGATGATGTGGCTCGCCCAGGGCCACGAGCCGAGTTATCGGACGATCAACCGTTTCCGCGTCCATCCGGCCGTGTCCCCGATCCTGAAAGAAGCTTTCGTCGCCTTCCGGTGCCATCTCGTCGAGACCGGTGCGATCGATGAGGAGGCGATCTTCATCGACGGCACGAAAATCGAGGCGAACGCCAACCGCTACACCTTCGTCTGGCGCAGGGCGGTCGAAAAACACCACGCCGCGCTCGTCGAGAAGTCGAACCAGATGTACGACGAGCTGATGGCCGACCAGGTCATCCCTGAAATCGAACGGGAGAGCCCGGACGCGCTCACGGTCCAAGAGCTGGAACACATCGCAGCGCGACTCGAGGAAACGATCGAGTCCATCAACGAGGAAATCAGGTCGACGACGGACGTTGAGGAACGGAAACGATTGCGTGCGGAACGCAAGAAGCCACGCCACCTCCGCAAACGGGCCTCCGACTTCGCGACCCGGAAACGTCGATATGAGGAACACATGGCCACCTTCGGCACACGCAACAGCTATTCGAAGACCGATCGTGATGCGACGTTCATGCGTATGAAAGAGGATCACATGAAGAACGGTCAACTGAAACCTGGCTACAACGTCCAAATCGCAACCGAAGGTCAGTACACGCTCGCCTATGACGTCTATCCGAACCCGACCGACACGAAAACGTTGATCCCGTTCCTCGACGAGATTGAAACCTTCTTCGACCTGCCCGCCTACATCGTCGCCGATGCCGGGTACGGGAGCCAACAGAACTACACGGACATCCTCGAGCGCCGCGGGCGCCAACCTTTGATCCCGCATACGATGTACCGGAAGGAACAGAAGAAGAAATGGCGCGACGACCCGTTCAACCTCGCGAACTGGGCATATGACGAGAAGACCGACACGTTCACGTGTCCGGACGGAAGAAAGCTTCCGTTCAGTCACGAGTCCCACCGGACCGACCGTGACGGCTTCACCCGTGATTTTCGTGTCTACGCGTGCGAGAGCTGCGTCGATTGCCCGTTCCGAGCGCAGTGCACGAAAGCCGAGGAAGGGAGACACCGTCAGGTCCGCGTGAACGGGACCTGGGAAGAACAAAAGAATATGACGAGAACGCTGCTTTCGGATGAGAAAACCGGTGCCCTCTACGCCCGACGCAAGACGGACGTGGAACCAGTTTTTGGATATCTGAAGGCCAATTTGGGTTTCACCCGCTTCTCCGTCAGGGGAAAACAGCGTGTGAAAGGCGAGCTCGGCTTCGCCCTCATGGCGGTGAACCTACGAAAGTTCATCGCCAATGGCGTCAGCGGAAGTGCAAAGAAGGGGTCCGGCCACCGAAAATCGGTGACCGGACCCCTCTTTTTATCAAAAATCTTTAAAACCGGCTAGTTATGTCCCAGCCTCTTTCATATGGCCAATAACAATAACGCGTATCCGATGAGCCCGACAGCGAACGCACGAAAGCTGCTGTCCCGTTCCTCTGGCAGCTCTTCTTTCATGACGTTCAAGATGATGCCCCCGGCCAAAAACGCGACGATGATGGACAACGTCAATTCATCGAGCGCCGAGAACGCGCCGACGCCCCACCCAGCGAGCACCGAAAGGGACAATAAGAGCCGTCCTTCCCGATCATACATCGCTTTGTGATGGTGTCTCAGCCCTTGGTCGACCGTGATGAAATGAATCCCTAGCGCAAAGAAGTAAAGCGTCATCGTCCATGCATTATCGAACGCGCTCTCGGCGAGCACATAGCCGATGCTGAAGTTATAGAAAACGAACAGCGCCATATGAATCCAGAACACGCTGCCGCTCCCGCGCCGACTCATCTGTGTGGCGAGTCGCTCGAGACCGTAAAACGCGGCCAGGCCAATCATGCTGACGACGAGAATATGATTCTCAACCGATGCGAAAAGCCCGTCCCCTAAATGACCTTCCAACTGTTCTTGATATTCATTCAACTCCGGTAAGAGGTGCAAGAAGACATAAGCCACCGCGACGCCGCCAGCGAGCGATAAAAAACGACTGCGCGGCGTCTCACGCACATGAATCAAGTTTCCCGAGAAATAATGGATCAAGGCAAACCCGATGGCAAACAATAAGCTCAACCAAAACATTCCATCCACCTCCGACACTTACCCGTCAGCCGAACGATTAGACGACTCCCGGTCCTTGTTCCTTACCCGAGTGCTTTGCCGAATACTCTCATTCGCCTCGTTCGGCTCGTTGCCGTGCTCGAATCTCTTTCTCGACGCGACGGAGCGCCTTTTTTGAACCGCGGGCAAAGTCATGGGCTTCCTTGCGGTCCCGATAGTTGACGAATAGCGTCTCGAGGTCGTAGCCTGCCGGATAAAGATCGATCGCTTTCGCCTCAAGCCGGACACGACGGAGCGGATAATCGTTAGACACGCCGTCGACATACACGGTGACTTGGCGTAACGATTCGTCCATCGCATAGACGAGACCAACTTGATTCGTCTCGAGCAGGCGGACCCGATCCCCTTTTTCGAAGCGTTCATCCGGTTCGATGACCGGTCGGACGAGTTCTTGCGCGAGTCGTGATGAATCGACGAGCGACTGATCATACGTTTTATCATGCATGTAGCGTTCCGCCTGCTTCAAAATGCTCACGGGCAGTTTCATTTTTCGGGCGATGAACAAGGCGTTACTGTCGCCGGACTGTCCAATCAACAATCGATACTTCGGCTCGAGCGTGTCCGAGTCGAACTGCATCGCTGCATTCATGAAGTCCGGGTGCATCTCCGAGTACGCTTTGATCTCCCCGTAATGGGTCGAAGCGACGACGAGGCAGCCTCGCTTGTATGCCTCTTCTAAAATCGCGATGGCGAGGGCCGCTCCCTCGTTCGGTTCCGTCCCGCTTCCGATTTCATCGAATAATAGTAATGATCGCTTCCCTGCCTTCTGCATGATGCTCGCCACGTTATGCATATGGGCCGAGAACGTGCTGAGCGCCGACCCCATATCCTGGTTGTCCCCGATATCGACGAATACGTCGTCAAACGTCGAGATGTCCGTGTCCGGATGTGCCGGGATATGAAGCCCGCTCATCGTCATCAAACTGAGCAGACCGATCGTCTTCAAGACGACCGTCTTCCCGCCGGCGTTCGGTCCAGTGATGATGAGACCGCGATACGTCTCACCGAGCGAGAAGTCGAGGGGGACCGCTCGTTCGAGAAGCGGGTGGCGGACTTGTTTCAAACGGATTTTTCCGATGGCGTTCACGCGCGGGGCGATGCCGTCGATGGCTTGGCTATACTTCCCTTTCGCGAACACCATGTCGTATTGGGCGATGACGTCGAGTGTCGCCTCGATGGTCGGTAACGCCTCGGCCACCATGCCGGTGAGCGTGGCGAGCACTTGGTAGATTTCGACCGCCTCCTCGGTCCGTTTGACGACGAGTTCTGCGTTCAGTTTTGCTACCGCTTCGGGCTCGATGAAGACAGTCGTGCCACGGCTCGACGTGTCGACGATCGTCCCGGCGATTTTATGCTTATACGAGGCCTTGATCGGAATCGTGAATCGGTCTTGTTTTTTCGTCACGAAACCGTCTTGAATCGCTTCCCGGTTCACCGCACTCTTCAAAAACTTACTCAATCGCTCCTCGATCCGTCCTTCGAGAATCTCGATTTGCTTACGGACACGCTTCAATTCTTTCGAGGCCTCGTCGACGACGCGTCCCCCGCGAATCGACTGGATAATGTCTTCCTCAATCTGACGCCACTCGCTCATCTCACCGGCGTACATGGATAAGAGCGGGGCGAAGAACGCCTGCTCCGTCATGAATCGCTTCAACTTCCGGGCACCGCGGAAAAACTCGGCGACATCTTCTAATTCGCTCGCCTCAAGTTGAATCCCGCGGCTGATTTTCCCGATGAGCGGTTCCATCGCGGACACGCCGATAAATGGGACGTGTGACGTCGCGTCGAGAATCGCGCGCGCCTCTGTCGTCTCTTGCAGTCGTTTTTTCACCGTTTGTAGGTGGCTCGTCGGACGCTGGTTGCATAACAACTTCCGTCCGAATCCGCTGATGCAGTATCGTTCGACGCGTTGGATGAGTTCAGTATATTGTAATTTTTCTAATGTTTGTTCGTTCATGGGAATCTCTCCTTAAATATGATGGAGATACCGCGCAAACAAAAAGCGTCGGCCGATGACGACCAACGCAAAAAGACAGACCGGTGTCTGGCAGTTTATGAAGGGCGGTATCTGTAACAGAACATGAAGGCATGACAAAAATACGCGTCATCCGACATTTTTCAGTTCGTTAGGCAGATACGACCTCACTCATTAACATGCAACACCTTTCTCATTCAGTTTCGCCCTAACTATACAACAGATTTTCGAAGAAGTAAAATTTCTAGAGAACGCTTTCAAATTAGGTCTTGATATCTATATTCGGGCGTGCTATGTTGAGGGTGACGAAACGAATAATGATCACATGTGACTGATTCGATCAGGCATGGGGTAAGACGAAAGGCTCACGCCACCCGTCTATACTCCATGCCTGTTTTGTTTTTTCACAATCATTTTTCGAACGAAAGGATGAATCGAAGATGTTATTGAATAAGTGGATGAAGAGACATACACTGACACTTTATGCACCCATGGAAGGAGACATCATTCCACTTGAGGAAGTGAGCGACCCAGTGTTCAGCGAGAAGATGATGGGCGACGGAATCGCCATCATGCCGACTGACGGGACAGTCGTCGCACCGGCCAAAGGGACCATCGTTCAAGTCGCACCGACGAAGCATGCAATCGGGATTCGCACCGATGACGGCGCTGAAATTTTGATTCATGTCGGACTAGATACGGTCGAGCTTGCGGGAAGCCCGTTCGATGTCCACGTCAAAGTCGGTGACACGGTCACGACCGGACAGCCACTGTTGACGGCCGACTTGGAACAAATCCGACAAGCCGGAAAAGACACGGTCACCCCAATGGTCATCACGAACGGAGGCGCTTTGGAACAGCCCTACTCGTTCCATGCAGGCGGCCCATCGCTTCCTGGGAAGACCGTCGTCGCTCAAGCGGGACAATGACTCCTCGATAGGAGGACACATGTTAAAAATCAAAAAGATTCTAAACAACAACGCGGTCATCGTCTCAGATGAGGGTGAAGAGAAAATCGCCATCGGACCGGGCGTCGCATTCAAGAAGGCACGCAACGATATCGTCAATCCGCATAAAGTTGAAAAACTGTTCGTCATGTCGGAGAACGATAAATTTCAACAACTACTGACGCGGATTCCAATCGAGCACTTCACGATTTCAGAAGAAATCATTTCGCATGCGGAAAAACGGCTCGAGACGACGTTCAACGAACACATCCATATCGTCCTTACCGATCACATCTCGTTCGCCATCGAGCGCGAGCAAGAAGGCATCTCGCTCCGGAACAAACTGTTGAACGAGATTAAGATTTTATATCGCAACGAGTACGAGATCGGACTATGGGCGCTTCACCTCATCGAGGATAAACTCGGCGTCAAGATGCCGAAAGATGAGGCGGCCTTCATCGCGCTCCACATCCATACACTAAAAGTGAAGGGAGGTGATTTACGCAAGACGGTCAAACAGACGACAATCGTACGTGACATGATTCAATCGATTTCGAGACGACTCGATCTATCTATAGAAGAAGATGACTTATCCTATCAACGCTTATTAACTCATTTACGATTCGTCATGGATCGGGTCAACCATTACAATCACCATACGATCGACGAAGATATGCTTCTCATGATTCAAACGAAGTTCTCGTCGGCCTATGCATGTGCGTCTGACGTCGCCAACGAAATGGAAGACTTATACGGCATCGTCTTGCCCGAATCAGAGCTTGGTTATATCACGCTCCACATTCAACGCCTGCAAGATCAACACCATCAAAAAGGAGGACATTCACAATGATGAACTTTTTACAACGTCTCGGACGTTCCCTCATGTTGCCAGTTGCCGTACTTCCTGCAGCTGCCATTCTCATGGGGATTGGTTACTGGATTGATCCCGTCGGCTGGGGTTCTGAAAACATCGCCGCCGCGTTCTTGATCAAAGCCGGTGCAGCCATTATCGATAACATTCCAATTCTCTTCGCAGTCGGGGTCGCCCTCGGAATGGCGAAAAACCGTGATGGCTCAGCCGCTCTAAGCGGACTTGTCGCCTTCCTCACGGTCACGACGCTCTTGTCTTCGGCTACTGTCGCCTTGTTCCAAGGTATCGACGTCGAAGCCGTCAACCCAGCATTCGGTAAAATTGCCAACGCGTTCGTCGGTATTCTCTCGGGTATCGTCGCCGCTCAAATGTATAACCGCTTCAGCCACGTGAAATTGCCTGACGCCCTCGCCTTCTTCAGCGGCAAGCGTCTCGTTCCAATCATGACGGCGTTCTCCATGATTCTCGTCTCGGTCGCGCTCTACTTCATTTGGCCGGTCGTCTACACTGGACTCGTCGGATTCGGTGAATCGATTTCACGTCTCGGCGCGTTCGGTGCCGGGCTTTACGGCTTCTTTAACCGTCTGTTGATTCCGACCGGTCTTCACCACGCCTTGAACTCGGTGTTCTGGTTCGACGTGGCCGGTATCAACGACATCGGAAACTTCTGGTCGGGTGAAGGCGAGAAAGGGATTACGGGACGTTACCAAGCCGGCTTCTTCCCAATCATGATGTTCGGTCTCCCGGCAGCAGCACTCGCGATGTATCACACAGCGAAAACGAAACGGAAAAAACAAGCGGCTTCACTCCTTCTCGCCGCAGCGTTCGCCTCATTCTTCACAGGGGTCACAGAACCGCTCGAGTTCTCGTTCATGTTCCTCGCGCCAGTCCTTTACCTCGTGCATGCAGTGTTGACAGGTGTCTCGCTCTTCATCGCAGCGACGTTCCAATGGACGGCCGGATTCGGGTTCAGCGCCGGGCTAGTCGACTTCGTGCTCAGCTCACGGTTGCCGCTCGCGAACCAACCGTACATGTTGCTCGTCCAAGGTCTCGTCTTCGGTGCCATCTACTATACGATCTTCCGCTTCATGATCGTCAAACTCAACTTGGCGACACCAGGCCGCGAATCGGATGAGGCGGTCGATGCCGTCGCAACCGAGACAGCGCCTGAAGGCGACACGAAAACAGCTCCAGTCGCAGCCGGCGGACAATACTCGGCCATGGCAGTGATGATTTACGACGGACTCGGTGGCGACCAAAACGTCACAGGCATCGAGTCTTGTGTCACGCGTCTCCGTGTCGACGTGAAAGACATGGACACGGTCGACCAAGCACAAATCAAGAAAGCAGGCATCCCTGGAATCAAGGTTGTCAGCCCGAACCACATTCAAGTCATCGTCGGGACGAACGTCCAGTTCGTCCTCGAAGAAATTGAAAAACTCCGGAGCCACCGCGCCGGATAAACGATGAAAGCCACCTCAAGCGAGGTGGCTTTTCCTATAGTCGACGCATCAAGCGTAACGCAAAACGTTACATTTGGCGCAACCGGTTGATCCGTTCGACCGGATTCGGGTGTGTCGACAACAGCCCGCTAATCTTTTTCTTCAACGGGTCGGAGAAATAAAGCGGGGCCGACGCACTCGACGCTTCTTTCACCGGTGTCTCGACGTTGGCAATCTTCTCGAGCGCCGAAGCGAGCGCTTCCGGGTTACGCGTCAGCTCCGCCCCGCTCGCGTCCGCTAAAAATTCACGATTTCTTGAAATCGCCAAGTTGATGAGCGTCGCGATAATCGGCGCAAGGACGAGCAGGACGAGTCCGACAATTAAGAAAATCGGGTTTTGATTGTTGTCACGCCGTCCGCCGACACTTCGAAAGAATAGCATCCGTGACCCGATATCACTCATAATGGCGATGACCGAGACGAGGGCGAGCGTGACCGTCGACAATCGGACGTCATAGTTTTTGATGTGCGCGACTTCGTGGGCGATGACCCCCTCGACTTCTTCACGTGTCAAGCGGTCCAATAGCCCGGTCGTGACCGCTACGGCCGCCTTCTCCGGATTGAGTCCGGTCGCGAACGCGTTCGGGGACGGGTCATTGATAATGAAGACGCGCGGCATCGGCACCCGGGCGACCATCGCCATGTTCTCGACCGTATGCCATAAGAAGCGATGCTGCTCGACCGAGGTGATTTCTTTCGCATGGTTCATCCGCATAACGATGCCCGTGCTCGACATGATGACGATACCGACATAAAACAACGAAAAGACCGGTGTGAAAATGAGACCTTGCAAGGCGTCCCCGTAATTGATATACGAAATCGCCGCCCCGACGAGCAAGACGAACAAGACGAAGCCGGCGACGATGAACACTGTCTTCACTTTGTTTTTACGAATCTGTTCATAAAGGAGCATCGCTGGCACCTCGCATTAGAACGAGACGCGAACGTTCTCGCGTTCTTCCTCTCGCGCCTCGAGCATGTCACGCTTCTCAAAATGATGGAGTGAGGCGATGACGTTCGTCGGCACCGATTCGATTTTTGTATTATATTTCATGACCGTATTGTTATAGAGTTGTCTTGAATACGCGACTTTGTTTTCCGTTTGCGTCAACTCTTCTTGGAGCATCTTGAAGTTCTCGTTCGCTTTCAAGTCAGGGTATGCCTCGCGAAGCGCGAATAGATTTTTCAGGGCGCCGCTCAACTGATCGTTTATTTCCATCTGTTCTTGCCGCGTTGACCTTGCTCCCATTTGATTACGGAGTTCGACGACTTTCGCGAGCGTCTCTTCTTCATGTTTGGCATATCCTTTTACCGTCTCGACCAAGTTCGGAATCAAGTCGTAGCGACGTCTCAGCTGTACGTCGATTTGGGCCCACGCCTCATCGACCCAATTTCGATACTTCACTAATCCGTTATAAGCCGAGAAATAAATGACGGCCAGCAAGATGATGACGCCTAATCCAATCCATAACATATTCCTGCACCTCGTTTCTTAAATTCACTGCTGTTCTAATTCCCTTTCATCGTATACGATAAGCTTATCTTTTACAAAAATAAGGAAAAGACACAGTCTAGGCTGAATCATGCCAACAAATCGTTATCAAAAAGGAAGAGTGGGACCGCCGTGCAACTGTGAAAGGCGACGCCCATGCCGTTTGGCAGCATATTTGACCGACCATTATATGTAGGATTGGAGTGTTCTCGATGTTTGTCACAACGCTTGATGCTAGACTGACCGATTTATATGAAGAGATGGTGACGCTACGCCGTCATTTCCATCAACATCCCGAACTCTCATTCGAGGAACAGGAGACGCCCCGTTTCATCGCGCGTTATTTACGCGACCTCGGCCTTGACGTCCGAGAAGGGGTCGGTGGCAATGGCGTCGTTGGGCGTATCAAAGGTGGGGACGGACCGACGATTGCGTTCCGGGCCGACTTTGACGCCTTGCCGATTCAAGACTTGAAAGACGTTCCGTATCGCTCCAAAGTGAACGGCGCGATGCACGCATGTGGTCATGACGCGCATACGGCGTCGCTCCTCGTGCTCGCCAAAGTGCTCGCCGAGGCCGAGTTGCCAGGCGATGTCGTCTTGATTCACCAGTTCGCCGAAGAACTCGCCCCAGGTGGCGCCAAACCGATGATTGAAGATCGTTGTCTCGACGGTGTCGACTATATATACGGCGTCCACATTTGGACGCCGCTTCCGTTCGGGACGATCGGCATCAAGACCGGCCCGATTATGGCGGCAGCCGACCGTTTCGAACTGACGATTAAAGGCAAAGGCGGTCATGGCGCCATCCCGCACCATACGATTGATTCGCTCATGGTCGGCGTCAACGTCGCGACCCAACTCCAACAAATCGTGAGTCGCCGCGTCGACCCGCTCGAACCGGCCGTCTTGACCATCGGGACGTTCGAATCGGGACAGGCGTTCAACGTCATCGCAGACGAAGCCCGCCTCTCTGGAACCGTCCGTACGTTTAATCCGGACACGCAAACCCGCATCATGGAAGACATGGAGCGCATCATCGCCACGACATGTGCCGGGGCAGGGGCCGATTACGAGTTGAACTATATTCAAGGCTACCCTGCCGTCATCAATCACCCGATGGAAACAACGCACGTGCGTCATTCGGCCGTGAACGTGGTCGGCAGTGCCGGCGTCATCGAGATGTCCCCGCTCATGGTCGGGGAAGATTTCGCCTATTACTTGCAACACGTCCCGGGCAGCTTCTTTTTCGCCGGCGCCGGTAACCCCGAGCGCGATGCGATTTTCCCGCACCACCACCCTCGCTTTGACATCGACGAACGGGCGATGCTCCTTATGGCCCGCATCTTGATGAACGCCGCGTTTGAGACGTGGGAAGAGACAAAAGAGGAATGACGCGACGTCGCGTCATTCCTCTTTTTCTTCTGGCAAGATTGAGATGAGGACTTGGTCGACCCGTTTCCCATCCATGTCGACGACTTCAAAACGTAGGCCATACGCCTCGACGATGTCTCCGCGTTTCGGAAAGTCACCGAGCGTGTAGATGACGAGTCCGGCGAGCGTATGATACGCGTTGCGTCCTTCGTCAAATCGCGCGTCACGGATGCCGAGCGTCCGCTTCAAGTCCTCGATGCTGAGGAGTCCATCGGCTAAATACGTGCCGTCTTCCCGACGAACGACGTCAGGCGCCTCTTCTTCAATCATCACTTCCCCGACAATCTCTTCAAGAATATCAAACAACGTGACCAGTCCGAGGAACCCGCCATACTCATCTAAGACGAAGGCGATGGGCGATCCGGTCTGTTGCATCATTTGAAGGACTTGGCTCGCTTCGCGTTGCTTCGGGACGATCAGTGGCTGTTTGGTTTGTTTTAAAATGTCCGACGGCGCCGCGAGTTCCGGCAACATCAACACGTCACGGACATCAACGTATCCGACAAACTCATCGAGCGTCCCGCGTCCGACGGGGAGTTTGTTATGTCTACTTTCATATACAGCGGCTTTGATGTCGGCCATCGAGTCTTCGATATCAATCCATTCAAGTGTCGTCCGCGGTTGCATCAGTTCATAAATCAATTGGTCATGAAACGCAAACACGCGCTCGACTTGCTGCACTTCTTCATGCGCAAACTGTCCTTGTTGCGCTCCTTCGAATAACAGTTGCTTGATTTCAAGTTCTGTCTCCCCATCTGTCCGTTCTGCCTTCAACCCGAGCAATTTGAACAAGAACAGCGTCGATTTCGATAGAATCCAAATGAATGGACGCATCACTTTACTGAACAAGTCGAGCGCCGGGATAATCGCCATCGTCACCCGTTCCGGTGCGACGAGCGCGATTCGTTTCGGGACGAGCTCCCCGATGATGAGGGAGAGGTACGTGATCACGGTGACGACGAGCACATATCCGACTGTCGACGCCGACTGTGCGCTCATGCCGAGCTGTTCAAACGCGTTCCCGACCGGAGTCGAAAACCTGGCACCCCCGTATGCCCCGTTGATGATCCCAATCAACGTGATTCCGACTTGGACGGTCGAGAGCAGGTCTGTCGGGTCTTTTGAATACTTCAATGCGATTTGCGCGCTCCGCTTCCCTCGATTCGCCTCGACTTCGAGCTTCGACGGCTTCGACGAGATGAGCGCGATTTCGGTCATTGCGAAAATCCCGTTCAACACAATCAAAAACAAGACGATCATTAAGTCAATCCATATGGAAGAGCCCACCGTATTCATCACCTCTATAGTTATTTCAGTTCACTTTATCCATCATACGTCTCTGTACCCGTTTTATGCACGAAAAAAGCCACTCCTTCAAGCGGCTTCCTTCATCGATTCACGCGCGAGCGCCGTCCCTTGTGACTGTTTGAAAATCACGACGCCGAGGAGCAAGATCATCAAGCCGATGACTTGTCCAGGTGCCAACGTAAGTTGCGGCATGCCGAACGCACCGAATAAGTCGACGCCGAGCGCCCAAACCAATTGCGACACGAGGATGACCGACACCGACAACGTCGGACCGAGCAGCTGGATGCTGCGCATGACACAAAAGACGACGCCCACCCCGAGCAGCCCGCCAAGTGCATAGATGGGTGAGACGTCCCGAATGCCCGCAAGGTCTCCACCGAACAGAAGGAGCGGTACGAGCGACCCAACGAGCCCGACGATAAAGACGAGCACCGTCGTCGCCCACGCCCCGAGATGGACGTTCATTTTCGCATTGACGGCCGCTTGTACACTGATGAACGCACCCGCGATGGCCGAACAGACGATTCCAAATACCATGAAGATTCTCCTTATTCATAGAGCATGCCATTGGCACGCTGCTTTAATCGTTCCATATCCAAAATCTTGACTTGCTTCCGTGTCCGTTCGACGAGTCCTTCGTCCGCGAATGCCTGGAGCGTCCGGTTCAGATGTCGATAGCTCGTCCCGAGCCATTCGGCCACTTCTTTTCGCTTCAATTGACTCATCTCGGATTGAAACAAGTCGTTCCCGGCCTCGCTGAGCGAGACGAGATAGCCGGCGAGTCGTTCCTCGAGCGTCGACATCAAATGGTTCGACGAGGCGTTCGCTTCGATAAATAGCTTCTCTGACACGCCACGAAGCAAATGTTCGGTAAATCCGATTGTCCGGTTGTATGTTTTCAATACCTCAAACGGGATGCGCAGACAGACGACCGTCCCGACCGCTTCGACGGTATGGAGCACGTGACGTCCGCTTGCGTATTCGATATCGCCAATCAACGTCGGTGCGGCTTTCAAGCGGAGGAGCCGCAACTTGCCTTCCTCACTGAGCGTATAGATTTTGACGCGTCCTTCTAAGACGACGAACAACGAATCGATCACGCCGTCGTTCGCGCAAAGCATCGCTCCCGAAGGAAACGTGACGATCGAGGAAGCAGCGAGTGTCTGTCCCGAGAACAAATGGTGCCAACCGAGCCGATTTAGCGCAGCCTCTACTTTCATCTCCATCTCCTCCTCATGTGAACGTGTAGACGCCAATCCCGATGACCATCAGGCCGAGCCCGATGACCTGCCCTCCGGTGACCGGTTTTTTCGCGACACCGAACCATCCGTTCGAATCAATGATAAACGCTCCCATCAACTGCGCGACGAGTAAGACACAAATCGCCCACGTCACCCCGAGTTGTTGAATCGCCGTCAATTCACCAAAGACGACAAAGACACCGAACAACCCGCCTAGACTGTAGTACCAAGGAACGCGACGAAACGCGGTCAAATCGCCATCACGCTTGAACGCGTAGATGAATAACGCCAGCACCAATCCGACGAGGTGGACGATGGTGACCGACAACCATGCCCCGACCGCATAGCCGAGTTTGGCGTTGAAGATGCCCTGCAACGCGATGAACGTGCCCGAGAGCAACGCAAAAATGATTCCCATCCCTATTCCCCCTGTCTCTTCGTCTGACTGTACGGGAGAATGAATCGTTTGAAAAGGACATATGTCCGAAAAAAGACAATCTAGGCGATTGCCCAGATCGTCCATGTCGTTAGTTGAGTAATTTGACGACTTCTTCTGCTACGCGTTCAGACGATTGTGGGTTTTGTCCCGTGACGAGACGTTCGTCGACCGCGACGTTGACCGCCCAGTTGTCGGCCCCATCGAACTTGCCGCCCTTTTCACGCAGTGCCGATTCAAGCAAGAACGGCACAGCGGATTCAAGTTGCATTTCCCGCTCTTCGGCGTCGGTGAAGCCGGTCACTTGTTTGTCTTTGACGAGCGGTTCCCCGTTGCTCAACGTGACGTTGACGAGGCCGATTGGTCCGTGGCAAACGGCGGCGACGACGTTCCCACTCTCATATACGTCACGGACGACACGTTGAAGCGTCTCACTGTCCGGGAAATCGACGACCGTTCCATGTCCACCAGGAAGGAACACGGCATCATACGAATCATCCGCGACTTGGTCAAGTCGGACCGTATTTTTCAACAAGGTTTGTGTATCTAAAATCTCTTGTGACAAGCCGTCCTCGAGACTGTTCGCATCGATTGGCACGTCTCCGCCCTCGATACTCGCGACTGTCACTTTGTATCCTTGTTTCTCAAATTGAAGATATGGTGCGGCGAACTCCTCGAGCCAAAGCCCGGTAGCATGACCGTTCTCTAGTTTATCGGCAGACGTCGCAATGATCAATACATGTTTAGCCATCGTTCATTCCTCCTTCAGAAAGTTACATACGACATAGTTGTTCCCCGTCTCCTCTCGTTCAAACCATCAAACGCGTTAAGAAATCGGGACGTGTCTCTTTTTTCGACCAGGTCATTTTTTACGGACGGGCCCTCCGTATCGGGCGGCTATACTGTACCCATCAGCTCATAGGAGGGGTCATCGTGACGAAATCGATACTCGAATGGGGATTTGTTGCCGTCGCCGCTTTGATTGTGCTACTCATCGTCCTCGGAAGTACACTATGCACGCTGTGACGCTCGTTCACGGAGCTGTCACGCGAATATCCGTTTACCGTACGCCTGAAATCGGGAACATCTTTACTGTTGTCCATCGCCATTTCACTTCGAAAGGATGTTGATTATGTCAGAACGCGTTTTCATCAGTCCAGCCAAGTATGTGCAAGGGAAGAACACGATTGACCAGCTCGGAAAGCATGTGGGCCATTTCGGCTCGAAAGCGCTGTTGATTGCCGACGATATCGTCTGGCGCATCATCGGGGACCGCGTGACGACCGCTCTTTCCGCAAGCGACGTCGAGACGGAGAAGGCCGACTTTGTCGGCGAGGCGTCTCGTCATGAAATCGAACGGATTGCCGCTTCCGCGAAAGAGAATCATGTGTCGTTCGTCATCGGCATGGGTGGCGGCAAGACGCTCGATACGGCAAAAGCGGTCGCCGATGAGCTTAACGCTCGCATCGTCATCGTTCCGACGATTGCCTCGACGGATGCACCGACGAGCGCCTTATCCGTCATCTATACGGATGAAGGGAATTTCGAGACGTATCGTTTTTATAAGAAGAATCCAGACCTCGTGCTCGTCGACACGAAGTTGATTGCCGAGGCACCGGCCCGCTTCCTCGCCTCAGGCATTGCGGACGCCCTCGCGACGTGGGTCGAAGTGCGGAGCGTCCTCGCATTTGGCGGGAAGACGATGGCCGGCGGTGTCCCGACCATCGCGGCCGAAGCGATTGCGAAACGCTGTGAAGAAGTGCTGTTCGACTATGGGATACCAGCGTACGAGTCGGTGCAGGCGAAAGTCGTCACGCCGGCGCTCGAAGCTGTCGTCGAGGCGAACACGTTACTCAGCGGCCTCGGCTTCGAAAGCGGCGGTCTGGCGGCGGCCCATGCCATCCATAACGGGTTCACGGCACTCGACGGGGACATCCACCATTTGACCCACGGCGAAAAAGTCGCGTTCGGCACACTCGTGCAGCTCGCGCTCGAAGGACGGACACAAGAAGAGTTTGAGCGGTACGTCGCCCTATACATGGCGCTTGATTTACCGGTCACGCTCGAGGACGTGAAATTGAAGGACGCCTCACGAGAAGATATCCTGAAAGTCGGACAAGCGGCCACCGCAGAAGGCGAGACGATTCATAGCGGCTTTGACGTCACACCAGAAGAAGTCGCGGACGCCATCATCGCGGCCGATCGGTACGCCCGTTTGTATCAAGCGAAACAGCGATAACAAAAACGAGGATCAGCGCACGGGCTGTTCCTCGTTCTTTTGTTTCGGGGAGGCGATGAACGTCAACAGGATGCCGACGACCATGCAACTGACGGTCAATATGAAAAACGTCAGTTGGTTCGCGTAAATGATGTTCGTGAACTGATTCCAACCTGTCGCATAGGCCGCATTCGTCGACTCCTGAATCCCATCACGGAGTGCGTTCGCCTGATCCATATTGACCGTCAGCGCGAACGCTGCCATGGCGATGCCGCCGATGATGAGCCCGATTCGCCCGAGCGGATGGACCGTTTGCACCGTTCGACGCGCGAGCCGAATCGTGATCCAAACGAACAATAGCGCGAACGGCCAGCCGATGAGGAGAACGAGCACGTACGGGTTCCCTTCCCCTGCCGGCTCCGTGTACGATGCCGTCATCGTTTCACCGAGCTTGAATAAAACGAACGTGATCAGCGTGATGATGAACCACGCCTTGATTAACTTTTCCATGACTTCACCTCGCCCTCAGTATAACAAAACACCGCATGCCTCGGCATACGGTGTTCGCTCATGACTTCGGACGAATCGCGTAATAAATCAGGATGACGAGCCACGTCCAAATCCCGGTGAAAATTCCGAGAATCCCGATGATGAAGAATCCAAGCGGAATCATCGACTTCGTACGATTGTAATCTTTCCACATGTCCGATAGCCCTTTGATGTTGAAATACAAAAAGGCAAAGAACAAAATGAGCAATAAAAGCGGTAAGCCGAAAATGAGTTCCATACGATCACTCCTTTCTTGTCCCGACCGTTCTCGTTAGTTCAAGTGTACCGCGCTCATGCGTACGGCGCATCGGGCTGCGGCCGTATGCATCCATGGTCATGAGGCGGATACGCTCGTACTCTATTCCCTAAAAGTTTCTCTTTTCAACATTTCTAAAAAAGGGAAAACAGAACTATCGATTGATAAGGAGGACGATCATCATGAAAGTCATCGCCGCGTTCCTCATCGTCTGTCTGTTTTTTAGCGTATATGTCACCGAAGCTGCAACGAACACAATCGCCGGCTATACGCTGCAATCGACGAAACTGTATGGACGTGCTATGCAGACGTCACCGGTCTTGAAAACCCTTCCGAAGAACACGCCGGTACAGTATTCCGTCTATAATCGAAGTTGGTCGAACGTCTACATCGGCAACACCCGCTACTTCACTCCGTCCACGAACCTCAAAGCCGGCATCCCGAAACTTTCCTCCACCGAACGGCTCCGCCTCGTCAACAAACAACATGGCCTGTCTAAAACGTATCGCTCGTCTCAACTCGTACCGCTCACAATCCCGACCGTCTATGCGAAAGGAAGCGAGCGGACACTTATGGCCGCCGAGGCCGCCCACGCACTCGCTCGTCTCTATTACGATGGTCGAAAACAAGGACACACACTCTACGCCTTGAGCGCCTATCGGTCGTATCGCACGCAACAGTCCCTCTACACCTATTGGGTCAACGCCCGCGGGACGGCCTACGCCTCGATGTATGTTGCCCGGGCAGGTCATAGCGAGCATCAAACAGGACTCGCGGTCGACATGACGAGTCAACGTATGCAGCTGGGGCTCGCTGCCTCGTTTGACCAGACCCCGGAAGGAAGATGGATGTTAGCGAACGCCCATCGCTACGGCTTCATCATTCGTTACCCGAAAGGGAAAGAAGCGGTCACCGGCTATAACTATGAGCCTTGGCACCTGCGCTACGTCGGCGTCAAAGAGGCGACGACGATGAAACAAAACAACTGGACGTTTGAAGAGTGGTGGGCGAAGCGTTGATGGCAAGCAGGAAGCAATAAACCGGAGCCGACTTCACGCTATACTAGAAGATGTACGATACTTGTGAAGGGGGAACCGAGGATGTGGATTGTGATGAACAAGTTGGACGTGGAAAAAGGGAAGGTCGAGGCGGTGAAAGCCCGGTTCGAGACGACAAAGGGAATCGAGTCGATGGATGGGTTCATCCGTATGCAAGTGTTGACCGACACATCGGACGAGACGAAAGACCAAGTCGTCATCATGACGACTTGGCGTGACGCGGCGAGTTTTGAGAACTGGCTCGAGAGCGGAGCTTATAAACATGCCCATAAAAAACGGGACGACGGCACGTCGGAAGTGAAGCCGGTCGTCCTCGGGAACACAGTCAGTCAATATGAGGTCGCCATCGAACACGGCGCCTCATCCGATCACGTATAAGATGTCTTGCGGACGAATGATGCCGAGGAGCGGCTCATCCGTTTCGCCGGTCGCTGTGACGAGGAGCGCGTCGAGACGTGCTCCTTCTTTCATGTTCACGAAATGATGATGGGCTTCGATGACGGACGTGTTCGCGGCGATGAAGCGATACCGATGGATGTGCGGATCATGATGGAGCACGTGGCTCACGAGCACCCCTTCGAGCGAGACGTGTGACGCGTACGCCGCTTCGGCGAGCCAACTCGTCACGCCTTTTTTCGTCAATAAGCCGAGCCACGATCCGTCGATGCTATAAATCGGGAACTGGGAGTAATTCTCGTTTCGAATCGCCCGCAGCACGTCTTGTAGAGGATCGTCTGCCCGAAATGTTGTCACCTGTTTTTGAAACAGCGGGATGACCAACTTCGGATGCAACAGTTCCCGCTCCACTTCAAGAATCAAGTCGACAATCGAATCGTGCGGCTCTGCGATGATGAAGTCAGGTTCCCGTCGCTCATGCACGATGGCGTTGCGCAACTGGCTCATCTGGTGTAAGTCTTCTTTATACCGTTCAATGATTGGATTCTGTTTGGCGAGTCGGTTGACCATGTTGCTGAAACTAAAATGTTTCCCATCGCCCATCTCGCGACTCAAATAATCTTCAATCCGATGATACGACGCGATGAACTCTTCGGCTCTACTCATGTTTCCACTCTCCTTATCGCCTATCTATACCCGATTTTTTCTTCGTTCGAGCAGGATAAGCGCGCCTTATCACGAATGAGAACACATCCTACTAACCGAAAGGAGGAGCGTCGATGGCGACTCCGCTCCAAAACACGGCGCGCCTCTCGAACAAAGACGCGTTTCGTTCCGGCATGCGTGCCGGCATCCCCGTCGCGGTCGGCTACATTCCGATCGCCATCGCGTTCGGTCTGCTCGCGAAATCGTTCGACATGCCGAACGTGATCACACTGGCGATGTCCTTATTCATCTTTGCCGGGGCCAGCCAATTCATCGGGATCCAATTGATCATGGCCGGGGCGATGTATTGGGAGATTGTGCTGACGACGTTCATCTTGAACTTGCGTCACTTCCTCATGTCGGCCTCCTTGTCGCAACGACTCGAGACGACCTCGAACCGCTTCCTCGCGGCCGTCGCGTTCGGGGTGACCGATGAGACGTTCAGCGTCGCCTCGATTCGCAATGAGGCGACGCGGGGCCATTTCGTCCTCGGATTGAACAGTATCGCTTTTTTGGCCTGGAACGTCGGTACGTGGATTGGCGTGTTTCTCGCGTTCGGCTTACCTATGGAGCTCCAGGCGAGTATGGGCATCGCCTTATACGCCATGTTCATCGGATTGCTCGTCCCGAGCTTGACGCGTAAGCCGGTCCTCGTCGTGGTCGCCGTGGCGGCAGTCGCACAGAGCGTGCTCCATTGGGGCGTGTCCCCGTTCTTCCCGCTCTCGTCCGGCCTCCGTATCATTCTTGCGACGTTCATCGCGGCTGGAGCTGGTGCCATGCTTTACCGAGAGGAGGAGTCACCATGATCAGTCTATTTCTTCTCGTTTTGGCGATGGCGGTTGTGACGTATGTTCCGCGGCTCGTTCCGCTACTTTGGTTAAAAGACGTAGCGTTACCCCCGCTGTTGAAACGATTTCTCCTGTTCACGCCATACGCGGTGCTTGCGAGCCTCATTTTTCCTGGCATCTTGACGGCGACGCACACTGTCTCATCAGCCTTGATTGGTGGGGCTGTGGCCGTGCTCTTGGCAATGCTCCGTGTGAACCTCGTCTTCGTCGTGCTCGGAGGTATCGCTGGTGTGTATGTGCTCGAGGTGTTATGAGAAACGAAAGGACTGTCCCGCAAACCTGGGACAGTCCTTTTATGCAGATATCGTCTGGCGCCGCAATTCGATGAAGACGTCAACAAAGTTGGCGTCCCATTGCGTACCACGACCGCTCTCTAAAATCGCGAGCGCCTTCTCCGTCGGCATCCCTTGTCGATATGGGCGGTCCGACGTCATCGCGTCATATGCATCGGCAATCGCCATGATGCGACCGAACAGCGGGATCGCGTCCCCCGCCAACCGGTCCGGATAGCCATTGCCATCGATTCGTTCATGGTGGGAACGCACCCCGGCCAAAATCGGCTGCAGTGAATCCGGCAACGTGATTTGATTCAAAATATGGATGCCGATGGTCGGGTGCTCTTGAATCTGGGCGAACTCGTCGTCCGTCAATCGCCCTTCTTTCAACAAGACGTCATCTCGGACCCCGATCTTTCCGATGTCATGAAGGAGCGCCGACTTGCGAAGCAGTTCGACCTCGTGGATAGGCATCTGGAGCGCCTCGGCCAGTTCGACCGAATAAGCGGCGACCCGTTCCGAGTGACCGGCCGTGTAGGAATCACGAGCGTCGAGGGTAGCGGCGAAGAGGACGAATAGACTATTCAACAACTGTTCGTTCTCCGTCTCTCGACGCGTCACGTTCTCGACCATATGGTTGAAACCGGTCACGAGCTGACCGAACTCGTCCGCATACGGGTTCGCAATCGGGCGAAGTTGCCCGGCATCTAACGAGGCGACCCCTTCGGTCAAGGCGCCGAGCGGACGCTTGATGCTGTCATAGAGCAAGATGCTACTGAACGTGGCCACGCCGATGATGACGACCAAGATGAGAGCGGCCCATCCCCAATACGCGTCGACTTGTTCGACAGTCGACAATTGGACGCCCGAAGCGAGCATGAACAGCATGACCGGGAACATCCCGATGATGAGCATGCTGACCAATAGCTTCGTCCGGACACTGAGCAAACGTTGTGTCGTCTGAAGCGGTTGTTGATGCAACAATCCGTTCTTTCCTTGGAAATGAAGGAGCATCGGTTCGACCGAGCGGTACGTCAGAAAGAATTCAATTAATGCATGCAAAAGTGCGATCAACACCGCTCCAAGTGCAGCAAGTCCAATCATCCGGTACGGCAAATCGATCCAACCTAGGTGAATCGCGGTGGCGGATAAAAGCATCGCTGGAAGCGACAGTCCGAACAAATGCGGTCCCATGATCCGCTTGATAGTGAGCACAGGAAAGCGGCTCGTCTGATCAAACGCCTGCTGAAGCACGGCCTGACTCGGGAACTCGACCACACAAGCCGTACGAATCGGTGCCACATGTCTGCGGTACATGAGTAACTCCAGTCCGGCCATCATGGTCCCCGAGATGACCATGATGGAAAATAGAATCGTCACTTCAACCGATGACAACTCGAGCGTCTGGAAGATGAATAAACCGCCAACCCCAAAGACGGCGATGCCAGACCCCAATATGTAATTCACTAACAATGTCCGTTGGAACGTTTTGAACATGAAACCCACTCCCGCCTCTGTCGACTGATTACTTACTATATCGACCAATTGCCTTTCACTATTGAGACCAACAAAAAACAGGCCTCTCAAACGAGAGACCTGTTCAACGATTGATTACGGACGGAGCGGTCCTTCATTATCGTCTAACGACCGGTTGTTTTCATCCGGCGTGATATTGTCATGGAACGGGTTCGGTTCTGGACCGTCTACGTTCGTTTGGTTCGGCATATTCGTCCGATCCGCTTCGCGTTTCAATTCTTGTTTCGTTTGATTCGCTTCACGTTTCGATTGATCCAAACCTTGTTTCGCCTCACGCTTCACAGCTTCGGCTTCTTGGCTCATTTGTGCTTTTTCTTGCTCGAGCCCTTCTTTCGAGACTTCTGTCTCATCGATGTTCTTCTCTGCTTTCTTCAGGTAACGGGCCGCTGTTTCACGTCCGCCGAGACCAAAGGCAAGGCCGAACGCGAGGGCGACTGCTCCGAGGATGAGCAAGAACGCCGTGTTGACGATCATCGGTGCGATCCCGAGTTGGCTGATTGCCATGAAGAAGGCGAGTCCGAGAATCGCGTACTTCGCAATGTGACGGAGAGCGCTCGGTTGACCGGCTCCATCGACGAGCACACTGCCGACGAGACGTTCTGCCATGTTCGCGAGCCAGAAACCGACTGCCAAGATGATGATGGCCGCGATGACCATTGGCAAGTAGGCGAAGATGGCTGTCGCGAGCGATGCCATGAATTCAAGGTTCGCTACTTGAAGTGCTTCTGAGACGAACAACAAGATGACGATGATTTGCACGATTGTTCCGATGACTTGTGCGACAGACGTCGATGATGTCGAGCGTCCACCGAAGCCCATCTTCTCAGCGAGTGAGTTCACACCTAAATTCTCAAGGAGTGATACGACGACACCTTTGAGCCATTTGGCAACGAACACACCGACGAGAATCAAGACGATAGCGACGATGATGTTCGGAATCATCGCTAGGATGTTATTAAGCATCGAGATGGCTGGTTCCGAGATTCCACGGATGTTCAACGCTTCAAGCGCCGAAATCGTGACCGGAATCATGATCAAGATGAAAACGATTGTTCCGACAGCCTTCGCAAGGCTTGACCCTTTGACGTAATCCGCCAAATGTAACTTCTCAGCGAATCGGTTTAACCCGGCTGCTTCCAAGAATTTCGTCAAAATGTCGCGGACGATTTTCGCCACGACGTAACCGATGGCGAAGATGAGTGCCGCAGCGACAAGTCTTGGGATGAAGGCAAGGAAACTGTTGAGCAAGTCTTCGAACGGTCCGCTAATTCCTTGGAGACCGAGCGCATCAAGTACGGCCGGAAGAGCCAACAAGAGGACAAGGTAGAAGACGATGTTTGCTACCGTATCCACCCATTGCGTCTGGTTCACACTAGACGAATCTTGACCAGTCTTCTCCATCAACTTGTTCAAGTTGAGGCGATGACCCGCCATTTGAATCGCTTTTTTCAAGAGTGTTGCGATAATCCAAGCGACGAGTAAGATGAGACCGGCTTTAATGACCCCGGTAATCAATCCTGAGAAGCTTGCATAGATTTGGTTGAACGGCTGCGCAACGCCCGGCACGTTCATGTATTCAAACACAATCAAGAATGCGAGGAGCAAGACCCCAAAGAAGACGACCTTCGCAATAATGCGCTCTGGCGTCCACTTTCTTTCGTCACGGCCCGGCTTAGCCGGATCCCCTTCTTTTGTTAACCCGACACGTTCGTCAAGTCGTGCTTTGCGAAGCGCTTTACGCGTCACACCTTCCAACACTTTTGCCAAGATAAAACCGATGACAAGAACTAATAGGACTAGCAAAAGGTCCGGTAGCCACGACATGACGGAGTTAAAATTGTACGTCGTATTGTTCATTCAACATCTTCCTCCTATCTCTTTTTGAATTTTTGGTTAAGATTGACTCTCTGTATTAATACCAACATTTTCATACCGGTAAACCTTGCCCGTTTCATATCGCACTAAAAAAGTTGTTCGCTTATGATTTTTATATCTATAGAAAGAAGAGGTGTCTTTCTTAACCAAGTATGGTACGAATGAGTTAGAAATCTTTTTTTAGGAGGAGTCTCGATGAACATCGCGTTGATTGCCCACGATAAAAAGAAAGATGATTTGATTCGCTTAGTCCGCGCTTATGCGCACATTTTAAAGCACCATCAACTATTCGCCACCGGTACGACCGGCAAGCGTGTAGCCGAAGCGACCGGGCTACCGGTTCACTGTTACAAGTCTGGCCCGCTCGGTGGAGACCAAGAAATCGGTGCTGCTGTCGCACGTGGGGAAATGGATATGATTCTTTTCTTCCGTGATCCGTTGACGGCCCAGCCACATGAGCCTGATGTCAGTGCGTTGATGCGCTTATGTGACGTGTACTCCATTCCACTTGCGACAAACATGGGCGGCAGTGAGATCTTGGTGCGTAGCATCGCGCAAGGCGATTTTGAAGCCCGAACGCTCGACCATAACGACGAGCCCCCCGCTTGAATCGAAATAAACTATAGAAGAGAGGAATTCATCTGAAACAGCCTACCTTTAACGACCCCGCCCTCCAAGCGTTTTATGACCAAGTCCGCATCCACTTGCTGGACTTAGTTGACGATGAAGCGGAAGCGGAACGGCTACTCGACAGTCTCGCCGGCTATATGAATCAGGCCGAGAAGAACGGGCAATCACTCGACGGCCTGCTCAGTCAGTCACCGGAAGAATATGCCACGTTCTTAATTGAAAAGCCCGTGACGAATGAAGAGTTCCGCCGACGCTACCACACGCTCATCGACCAATCGGAGGAATTGAAACCTCACGAAAAGACGCAAGTCAATCGCGAGTTCGATTGGGCCGTCGATCGATTGAATGACATGAAATTGAAGCTTCAAGACATCGAGATGCGCGACGTCTCGTTTCTCGCCTATACGAAAATCGAGGCGATGAAATCGTCACGTCGAGCTTGGAATCAGTTCGGCTGGCTACTCGGCATGATTCTCGCCTTCGCCTACGCCAATCTGCTCCTCGTCATGGACGATGTGTTCAGCTTACGCCTCTTTACGGCCCCAACCGGGATGTACGCCATCGACTATTTCGGGTTCATCTTACCGGTCCTCTTGACTGGCGCCGTCTTCGGCTTGTTGACGCGCTTCCGTCATCATTTCCAGACGCTCGGTCGACGCGTCCTGTTCGCCATCTTCATCGTGCTCGTCTACGTCGGGTTTGTCATTTTGACCCAACCCGTCCTCATGGCACTCGAATGGTCATTTTTAATCCAATTGACCCCGCTTTACGCGCTCGTCCTACTTGGCCTCAGCGGTTTCATGGCACTTTGGACACTGATTGAGTTCGTCTGGCGGAACACGCGATGCCGACTCGGCAACGATGACGTCATCCTCTACTATTGATTAACGGACGCCTCTTCTACTGGAAAAGGCGTTTTTTGTTTGAAGTTTGGCCAGAACGGAAATTATTAATAGCGTGACGCCAATTTATAAAGCAAATCATAGATTGAAGGAGGCACACTATGTCGGACCGTAAAATTATTGGGCTCTTTTCGAGTGAACAAGAAGTGATGGATAAGGTGGATGAGCTTCGGACAGCCGGGGAAGCTGAGAAGAACATGCACGTCGTTGCCAAACGAGATGGGGAAATCTCTGCCCTGCGCTATCACACCGATGTGAATGCAGAAGCGGGCATTCGAGACGTCAACTGGCTCGACCGCGTCAAATCGTTCTTACACGGAAGTGACCGGATTCGTGACGAGTTGCGTAATATGGGCTTGAGCGATGCAGAAGCAGAAGAGTATTACACGGCAATCGACAATGGCAAACTATTACTTTATGTCGACAAGCATTCCTATGAGCGCTATCCAAACATGTATAAAAAAGACAGCGAACTCGATCATGAAAAAGGGGAAGAGGCGGACGGCATCGCCTTTGATGCCAAACCGTTCAATGACCACGATGAAGAACCACGTGGCACGAAAGACGACCCGATCGTTCGCGGACACTCCGGTTTAGAAGACCATCGTCGATTATAAAATAAGGAGGAAACAGACATGAGTGAGAAACAATTCGTCAGCATGTATGACACACAACAATCAGCACTTGGTAAAATCGAAGAGTTGCGCGCAAAGGGTTACAAAGACTCGGACATTTATGTCGTCGCGAAACATGAAGACAACGTCTCGATTTTACGTCGTCAAACGGACGTCCATACTGAGGCGTCTCATGAGACCGGCTGGTTCGACAAAGTCCGTGCGTTCTTAAGTGGAAAAGAAGATGTGCATAGCGGGCTTCGCAACATGGGACTAAGCGAAGAAGAAGTAAATCGCCACTACCGTGACGTCGAAGACGGGAAAATTCTCATCTATGTCGACGAAGACTTCGAACGTCGCCACAACGATGGGTTAACAATCGACTCCACACGTTTCAACGAATCGACGCATGGGACAAGCCATCAAGGCCACCATACGGCCGACGGACTTGAAATCGACTCGACCCGATTTAATGAAACGACCGGTGACAATCCAAATCGAGCTGTCGACCCAGAGCAAGACAGACTGGATGAGAAAGATAAATTGAATGACAAAGAGGCAAAACTGCGCGGTCTCGATGATCGGGCGCTTCGTAACGATTTCGAAGACCCTGACAACGTCCGCCGCTTCTAAACCAAAAGGAGTCTGACCTACGCGTCAGACTCCTTAGGCTGTTGACGAACCAAATCACCCGTCACGATGTGGTTCGTCTTCTTTTCGATTCAATGGTCTCGAGGCGCTCTGAACGACATAAAAAAGACGAAAGGCCACCAAAGGGCGGCCTCTCGCGGCGTTCATCCGACGGCGCCGTAGACTCCTTAGGGGTCAGCGAGCGAAGGGAGACCCAGCAGCGACAACGTCGCGATGCGGCTCCCTGCTCGCCCCTAGGAAAGCGGAGGCGCCAAGCGGATGAGCGAAAACATTCTGTTAGTCAACAATCTGAGGAGTCTGACCTATGCGTCAGACTCCTTTTTTCACGTCAATCGATTTTTCGGCTCTTCTCCTTCGAGCACGTTCACAATCGCTTGGCGGTTCAGTTCCATCATGGCGAGACGCGTCTTGATCGAGGCGCTGCCGATATGTGGGAGCGTCGTCACGTTCGGGAGCGTCAAGAGTGGATGATCCATCGACACCGGCTCTTTCGCAAACACGTCGAGTCCGGCCGCCCAAATCCGTTTCTCATGTAACGCGTCATAAAGCGCTTCCTCATCGACAATCTCACCGCGGGCGACGTTGATGAACACGGCCGTCGATTTCATCTTCGCGAGCGCTTTCGCATCGATGAGACCTCTTGTTTCCTCGGTGAGCGGAGCCAAGACGACGACGAAGTCGGACTCGGCGAGCAGTTCATCTAGTTCCGCATAGACGAACCCATACATCGACTCGGACTCGTGCCGCCTTGTCCGATTATGGTACAGCACATCCATATTAAAGCCACGTGCACGGCGCGCCACCGCTTCACCGATACGCCCCATTCCAATAATCCCGAGTTTTGCCTGATACAAGTCCATGCCGACATAGCCCATCGGTGTCCAGGACTTCCACTCGCCGGCGCGAAGATCGCGCTCGGCCTCACCGAGTCGGCGGGCTGTCATCATCATAAGCCCAAACGCTAAATCGGCCGTCGTCTCCGTCAACACGTCCGGTGTGTTCGTCACGATGATCCCGTTCGCTTTCGCCGCTTCGATGTCGATGTTGTTATAACCGACCGCCAAGTTCGAAATGACCTCGAGGTTCGGCGACTGCTCAATCAACTCACGGTCAATCGAGTCGCTCAACATCGTCCACAGCGCATGCGCCGTGCTCGCCTCTTCGATTAAGACGTCTCGGGGCACACTGCTCGCCTCTTCGTCCCACATGCGGACCTCATACGTTTCGCGTAGCGGTGCCACAGCCTCTTCGGGCAGTCGTCTCGTAATGTAGATTCGTTTCTTCATCTCATCGCTCCTCTGTTCTATTCGATTCAGTCTTTCTTTTTCGTCACTGGATTTTGGGCCATGAACTGTTCGAACAAGGAACCAAAATCACTGTTCAATAGCTGCTCAATCGTCTTCGACGAATCCATCGCGTTCCGATACGCGACTTCGTTAATGGCGAGGCCAATCGCCCACGTGATGCCCGATGCGACCGTCGCATTGATGACGCTCGCCGCCGCGTTCGCTCCCGGGAAAAATTTCATGACGTTTAATAAAATCGTCTTCGAGAGCGCCCGCCCAATCTGAGGGATGACGGTACTGCCAATCAACGCCCGGAGCATGTCATCGTTCGTCTTGACACCCCAATAACGGAAGAGATGGACGCTCATCGTCACTTGAATCGGCGTCAAGGCGATGGCGTCAGCGAACGGAAGCGGCACCGCAGCCGCTGTCCCCGCGCTTGCCACGTAGCCTGAGATGATGCGATTCGCTTTCTTCCGCTTCAGTTTGAGCATCTCCTCGCTCTCGGCATGGACTTCCATGAGTAGCCCTTCCTGAAGCGACTGGTCGAGCTGTTCGACCGACCAGGTTACGAGCCGCTCCCAGTCCAAATGGGCGCGTAACTCGGGATCATTCAACAACTCTGAAGCGACGCTCACTTGGAACACCGCATCGTTCGCTACGACATCCTTCACTTCCTCACGTAGCGCTGCCAACTCATCAAAATCGACTTGGTCGATTTGTGTGAAGACGACCGCGACCGACGTCACGTCGTTCAAGCGTCGGATGAGCACCTTGTCGAGCGGGGTGACCCGCTTCATCGAAGCGTTGATCGCGTACCAGACGAGGTGCATCTGTTCGGCTGCCCCTTTTGAACCGGCCCGTTCGACGAACCCGATGACCTCATCTGCATACGCTTCTTGACGCGCACTGCCAATCTCATAGCCCTCACTATCGTATAGGACAATGGCAACGTCTTCGCTTTTAAATTCATGGATGCCTCGCGTGACCGGTTCCCCCGCGGCCACTTTCGTCAAATCACGACCGAAGACGTGATTGACGACCGAGCTCTTCCCCGAGCCGGTTGCCCCGGCGATTAATATGTTCGGTTTTTTCACTTTGCCCCGTAAACGGTCAAGTTCTTCTTTCAAGTCGTACGTATCCAAGTTGAACGGTGCTTTTTTCTCCATCTCGCTTCCTCCTCATTGACTGAGCGTCCGGCCGAGCCGACGCATCTCTTCTTCGAATCCACGGCGCACGTCGAATTCAATTGTCTGTCTGACGACCTCGTACTGTTGATTGACGGCTTTTTTTGATGCCGCGCTCGGCCGTCCGCCGTTTAAACGCCCAATAGATGAAGTGTACGCCCGGAATCATGCCGAGCACCATCTTTCGAATCGTCCGCTTGAACGAATAGTCGAAGCCGAGCTCGACCCGGCGCGTCTTGAAGACGAGGTCGGATGGGGCGCCGACGAGCGGATACCGTTCCATCAGTTGGATGTAGTGACGAATCCCTTCTGCCATCGCCTCTTCCGTCGTCTCCGCGGCCGCTTCGAGCGTGGCTTCCAAATCTTTTTCGATTTGACGTGCCTTCCAGCTAATCATCGCCTGCGGGGTGAAGATGCGAATCGATTCGGCGACGCGATGGCTACGGTCCCGCCATGCCTCGAGTTCACCGAGTAGATGATTCGTCAAATTGAGCGGGAGTTTCCGCTCGACGTCCTGCCATAAGTTCACTCGATTTCTCATCCAGACGGCATCGTAACCGAGTCGCGGGACGAGTTGACCGCTCAGTAGCTTCTTCTCGACGCTATTGACCCGTATCATCGCCTCGCGTGGAATATTGAGCTCACGCATGAGGACAGCCTCCATCGCTTCCGCCTTCTCGACGTTCATGGCGCTGTCCGGGTTATAGTTCGTCAAGATAATCGTCACGTTGCTCTCTTTCTCGTAGAGCGGTCTTAAGATGGAGTCAATCTCGTACGCCTCGACACGGCCCGAGTTAATCGACAGTAAATAATAAATCGTGTGGAACCAATCGGCGATATCGAGCGCCCCTTCCCGCTCGTTGACGACAGCGAGCACCGCGTCGTGCCACTCGTCCGAGCGATCGGCCTCGAGCCCCCACGTATCAAAGAAGCGAAACAGGATGCCACGTTCAAGGTCATAATATTCATATTCGTGCAATCCTTCGGCCGTCACCGGGCTGCCTGCTCGCGACGCCGCGATGTCCCGGCCGTAGATATAGTTCAAAAAAGCACTCTTCCCGACGCCGGTCTTGCCGGCTATCAAAATGTTCGAGACAAGCCCCGAATTGTCCATATGGTTCCCCCTGCATTCGTCGTATAATAACCATTATACTAAATGGACGGTTTCGAAACGTCCGACGAAAGGATGAGCCCGATGTTGCATCATGTCGAATTGTACGTCTCTGATTTGAAAAAGAGTCTGACCGCTTGGGACTGGCTCCTCACCGAACTCGGTTACACGCTGTATCAACAGTGGGACCAAGGTCAAAGCTATCGGTTTGGAGAAACGTATCTCGTCTTTGTCCAGACGGAGACCGTGCACCTTGAACCACCGTACCATCGGAAAAAGACTGGCTTGAACCACCTTGCTTTTCATGCCGATTCATTGGAACAGCTCGAGCGACTACGCTCACAACTGGCTCAACATGGATTTGTGGAACTATACGCCGACCGTTTTCCCTACGCCGGCGGACCGAATTACATCGCGCTTTATTTCGAAGATCCAGACCGGATGAAAGTCGAACTCGTGGCGACGATGTGAACAGTTCATGTCATCCTCACAAAAGTTTGTGAAAACAATTGCAAACTTTAAGAAGACCTCCTAGACTTGAAGTGTCTAAGGAGGTCGTTTCAAATGGAAAAACAAGTCGTCGATTATATGGAGGAAGCCGCGCATAAAAAAGTGACGTTGTTGCGTCACGCGTTCGGACAGTATATGTTACGCTCCATCATCGCCGGATTTTTAATTGGAGTTGGGGTCGTCTTCGCGTTCTCGGTCGGGAACATGTTCATCGAAGTGCCTGGCACGATGCTGTTTGCCGGGATGAGTTTCTCGGTCGCGCTCGTCTTTATCGTTTGGATGGGTGGCGAACTGTTCACGAGCAATACGATGTACGCATATACCGGGGCGAAACGACATCGCATCTCATGGCGTGAACTATTCGCTGTCTGGGGAGTCAGTTGGGTCGGCAACTTGGTCGGTGCACTCCTTCTCGTCAGTCTCGTCGTCGGTGCCCACAGCATGGGTGAGGTCGATGCGGACCATCTTTTGTCGATCGTCGCCGCGAAAAAGATGGGCGGCGAGGCGTTCGCGATTTTCTTAAAAGGAATTTTGTGTAATATTCTCGTCTGTATCGCCATCTTCATGCCGCTGAAGACACAACATGACGTCGCCAAAATCATGTTGACGATGCTCCCGGTCGTCGTTTTTTTTGCCGCCGGTTTCGAGCACTCCATCGCCAATATGGGGATTTTCGGACTGGCCCTCTATTACGCACCGTCGGAGATGGTTAACGTCGGCCTCGCACTCAATAACTTGTTGTTCGCCACACTCGGTAACATCGTCGGCGGTGCCTTATTCGTCGCCGGGACATACGTCCATTTGAACGCCAAGCCAACCGAAACGAAAGTCGAATCAATCCGTCAGAACGCATGAAAAAGACAGGGGCCCCGATGCGCAGGGCCCCTGTTGTTGCGTATTGAATGAGATTAACCTTTTGTCGTATCGGCAGCGGCCGCTTGAACTGAAGCTTGTGCAACTTCTTCTTCTTCGACGTCCCAGCACTCTGTGTTCTCGATCCCGAGTTTACGTGCCGAGAAGCGTGGGTTGAGACCTTGGGCGCGCTGTTCTTCGTAGTCACGAAGGACTTTGAAGGCGACACCGCCGAGAAGTGCGATGGCTGAAATGTTGATTAACGTCATACCGGCCATGAATAAGTCAGCCAAGCTCCATACGAAGCCGAGACTCGCGACTGCCCCAATGAAGACGAATGCCATTGTCGCAAGGCGGAAACCAAGCACTGCGTTTTTGCTCTTCTTAATGAACTCAATGTTTGTTTCACCGTAGTAGTAGCTACCGGCGATTGAACTGAAGGCGAACAAGAAGACACTGATAGCGACGAATGCTGGCGCCCACGATCCAATTTGTTCGCTCAATGCGTTTTGAAGCATAACGATCCCTTCTCCGTTACCGGCAGCATAGCTGTCTGAGAGGAGGATGATGGCTGCTGTTGCCGTACAGACGATCAACGTGTCCAAGAAGACGCCGAGCGCTTGAAGGAAACCTTGTTTCGCCGGATGTGAAACTTCAGCGGCTGCTGCCGCGTTTGGTGCCGAACCCATACCTGCTTCGTTCGAGAAGAGACCGCGACGTACACCCATCGAGATGGCTGCTCCGACCGACCCACCGAACGCTTGCTCAAGGCCGAATGCGCTCTTGAAAATCATCGCGAAAACGCCTGGGATTTCTGTGATGTTGACGACGACGACATAACCTGCGATTGCTAAATACAAGCCCGCCATAACTGGGACAACAATCGCCGAGAAGTTCGCGACACGGTGCACACCACCGAAGATGACCAATCCAGTCAAGACGACTAAGATGGCGCCACCGACGACGGCATCGATGCCGAACGCGTTATCAAACGCGGCTGCGATTGTGTTCGATTGAACCGAGTTGAAGATGAGACCGAACGTCACCGCGATCAAGACGGCAAAGACGATCCCGAGGGCTCGGTTGTTGAGTCCTTTTTCAATGTAGTATGCTGGACCGCCACGGTAAGCGACGTCATCTTTTACTTTATATACTTGTGCGAGCGTACTCTCAATCATCGCTGTCGCTCCACCGAGAAGCGCGACGATCCACATCCAGAAGACCGCTCCTGGTCCACCGACCGTCACGGCGACGGTGACACCGGCCAAGTTACCAGTCCCGATTCGTGTGGCCGCACCGATGAAGAACGATTTCATCGAACTGATACTCTTGCTGTCTGTGGCCTCTGGTTTTTCAGCGACAACCCGGAACATCTCTTTTAAGTAACGGAACTGCATAAAGCGTGTCCTGACTGTAAAGTAAATCCCGGCTCCTACGAGCGCGACGATTAGAACATATGTCCATAGGATGTTGTTCATGTAATCGACGCTTCCTTGTAACATGCTTTGCACGGCTTCCATAAATAAGTTCCTCCCTGTTGTGTGAATCTAAAGTTGTTCAAAATTTTATGATGTCTTAGTTCTGAATTATACAAAGATTCTGACAATTAGCAATAATTTTTTATAGGTCAGTTCACACAAATTTCATATGTTATATAACAAAAGTTGAGTCATAGCTTTATTTAAAGCGCTTACAAAGTCTTTTTAAAGAAATAAAAAATCTTTATTTCCCTGCTACTTTTTGACGTATTCATTCAACTTGTTTCAACTTATTCGCTTTATGAATAGGTTTGATTGTATAGAAAATATCAATCTCAATTTCGATTTGGGAAATAAAAAAGGCAGTCGCTCGAATGAGCGGCTGCCTTTTAGATGCCTGTCCGTTTCTTCTGGTTGTTCGGCTTCTTCGTCAACTGGTTCGTCAACGGCTTCTGCTTCGTCCCATGAAGGCCTGTCGGCACTTTCGTCTGACTTTGTTTCTTCTCGGCGAGCTTTTGTTTCATCGCCTCTTGAAAACTCATTTTCTTTTCACTCATGTCATTCACCTCCAGCTTCGATCACTTTCACTCGACCGACCTGTCCATCGCTTAAGCGTACTTTTATGCCGTGCGGGTGACGTGGCGAGTTCGTCAAAATGTCTTTGACGACGCCTTTCGTCAACTTCCCACTCCGCTGATCTTGTTTTAGGACAATCTGGACGTGGAGCCCTGGGCAAATGTCCGCGCGTTTCGTGCCATCCATACCCGACACCCCTTTCCGTATAGTCAACCTCTATCATATGCTCTTTTCCCGCTTTTGTCACAACCTATTCGACAATCCCGATTTGCGCGAGCGCCGCCGTCACATAGCTTTGATCGGTTTGAAACGTTCGAACGGACGTGTCCCGGACGAGCCGTACCGCGACCCGGCCTCGGCTGAACGTGAGCGTCAACAGGGCGTTGCCGTCTACACGGACGAGCTCTGCTGTCCCGTCGAGCCGGTGATAGGCGTCCGTCATCGTACGCACGAAATTGACGTAGTCCGTGACGCGCACCCGTTCCTCATGGCCGAATAGCGCGATTGTCAACGTCTCACGGTCCGCCTCGACAATCGTGAACGAATGCGACTCGATGTCGTTGCCGATTTCAAAGTGATGCATCGAACCCCTCCTAAAAAACACTCCCCGCTATGGAGAGTGTCAGTTTACGTCTTTTCGTTCTTCCGGGTATTTCTTTTTCAAATCGTCCTGTGTTGTCAATTCAGAGAGCGGAACCCCGGTCCGATAAGCGGCACGCGATACCATCATCGCCGCAAGCGGCGCCGTCAAGAAAACGAACAGAATCGTCAACAGAATCTTACCAGAGAACATCCCTTCCGCGAACAGGAAGTAGAGGAACGTCCCGACCATGACGGTAATGACACCGAGTGTGGCGCTCTTCGTCGCCGAGTGCGTGCGTCCATACACATCAGGGAAACGGATGAATCCGATTCCACCGACGAGACTGAGGAATCCACCAATGAGACAAAGAATCGCGACAATCCATTCAATCGCGGTCAAAGATATCCCCCCTCTCTACAAATTTCGACAAGGCAATCGTTCCGATGAACGCTAAAATCCCAATGACGAGAATGACTTCGGCGTACGCAATCGTCTCTTGCAAGATCATCAAAATTCCGATGACACCAATGAGCGTGATCCCAATCGCGTCGAGCGCGACGATGCGGTCTGGCATCGTCGGCCCTTTCACGGTGCGGATGAATGAGATGACGAGCGAGATGGACATGAAGAACAAGGCAATCATGAGTAACACTTTAAACATCAGTGCGTCACCTCCATAATGGCTTTCTCAAACGTGTCGTGAATCTCTCGAATCATCTCTTCTTTGTCCGGCACATGAATCGAATGGAGGAAAATCGACTTCTTGTCTTCCGAGAAGTCCATCACCAATGTCCCAGGTGTCAGACTGATGAGCGATGCCAAGAGCGTCAACTCCCAGTCTGATTTAAGCTGGGTCGGCACTTCAATAATGCCAGGCTCAATATTGAACTTCGGGCTAAGCAGTACCTTGACGACATCGATGTTCGACAAAATCAACTCTTTAATGAACAAAGCAATCAACTTGAATGCGGCGAAGACGCGGCGCATATAGAAATCGAAATGGAGGAATCGACGCAAGACGAACAGGATGAAAATCCCGACGATATAACCGAGCAGGAAATCGACGCCGGTGTAGCTATTCCAAAGCACCGCCCACATGATGGCGATGACGGTGTTTAACACGACTTGGAACGTCATGCGCCCCCTCCTTTCAAGACTGAATCAATATAAATCGACGGATCGAGCAATTGGTTCGACGCCTCGAGGAAGAACGAGAGAATCGGCTGGGCCGCGACACCGAGCACCGTCGTCAAGATGACGAGCGGGATGGCCGGGAGCAACAAGTCGCCGACTTTTGTCTTGCCTTGGGCTTTCGTGTGTTTTTGCTCGCCCCAGAACACGTACATGAAGATTTTAATCATCGAGAAGAGCGTCAGCATCCCGACGGCAAGTGCAATTCCCCCGACGACATATTGCTCCGTCTCAAAGCTCGAGACGACGAGTGAGAGCTTACTTACGAAGCCACTGAACGGTGGAATCCCAGCGATGGCAATTCCCGTGATGAAGAACATCCAGCCGAGGAGCGGGTGTGTCTTCAATAAGCCACCCATTTGCTTTAAATCAGTCGTCCCAGTGATTCGTTGCGCCGTCCCTGCATAGAGGAAGAGCGCCGTCTTCACAATGATGTTGTGGACGATATAATAAATCGCCGCCGCAATCGCGAGGCTCGTGTAAAGCCCGAGACCGATGACCATGTAACCGACCTGTGACACGATGTGATACGACAAAATCCGCTTAAAGTCGAAGTTTGAGACGGCACCTAGCCCACCGATGACGATTGTAATCGCCCCGACCCAAATGAGAATTGGCTGGGTGAACTCCTGATTGTGCGGAAAGATGAGCGTGAACGTCCGGATAATCGCATAGATCCCGACTTTCGTCAGCAAGCCGCCAAACAGGGCCGCGACCGCGGCCGGTGGTCCGAAGTAAGAACGCGGCAACCAGAAGTAAAGCGGGAACAGTGCCCCTTTCATCCCGAAGACGATGAAGTAGAACATCGCGATGACGTTCAACACCCCGACCTGCTCAAGCTCGGCGACACGCTCGGCGAGTTGCGCCATGTTGAGCGTCCCGGTGACCGCATATGTGAAGGCCATCGTCGCGATGAACAAAATCGAGGCGAAGATATTCATGACGACGTACTTGAGCGACTCACGGAGCTGATAGTTCGTCCCACCCATGACAATGAGGACATAAGATGAAATGAGCATGACTTCAAAGAAGACGAACAAGTTGAAAATGTCGCCTGTCAAGAAGGCACCGTTCACACCCGTCAACAAGAAGAAGTAGAACGGGTAAAAGTAGAACTTTTCTCGTTCCGGCGCAATCGTCCGGAAGGCGAAGAAGAGACAGAGCAGTCCGACAATGGCGGACATGAGCACCATAATCGCCGCGAACAAGTCCGCAACAAGCACAATCCCGAATGGCGCTGGCCAGTCTCCGAGTTCAAGGACGACAACGCCCTCGGTCCGAACGACACTTATGAGATAAATCGCAACGCCGAGCATGAGGATTGACGTTAATCCGCTCAAGAAACGTTGCAACCCGATTTGTTTTGAGAACAAAATCAAAATCGCCCCGATCGCGAACGGAATGACAAATGGGAGTACGAGCAAGTTATTCATCGGCTGACCCCCTCAACTGTTCTAAATCATCCGTCTTAAACGCTTTAGACGTCCGGTACGATAGGACGAGTAAAAACGATGTCATCCCAAAGCTAATGACGAGCGCCGTCAAGACGAGCGCTTGTGGTAGTGGGTCCGCGTATGCTTCCGAATTCAAATTCAGAAGCGGCGGCGTCCCACTTTGAAGGCCCGCCATCGTCAATAGCAAGAAGTGCGCCCCGTGCGACAAGAGGATTAAACCGAGCACGATTCGCAATAAGCTTTTCGTCAGTAACAGGTAAGTGCCGACCATGAAGAGGACACCGACCGTAATCGACATGAGTATTTCCATTACGAATCATCCTCCGCAATCGCTAAAATTATCGTCAAGGCAATGGCTACAACGACCAAGTAAATCCCGAGGTCGAACGGCAACGAAGTTGCTAAACCGGTTCTACCCAGCACAGGTAGATTCACATATTCATAAAACTGGGTGAGGAACGGGTAGCCGAACAGCGTGCTCGATAAACCTGAGAACAAGGCGACGAGTAAACCGACGGCCATCATCGTCGTGAAATTGAACGGAATCGCTTTTTTGATACGCTTCATATCAAATCCCAAGTACATGAGGAGAAGCGCACTCGCCGTCATCAATCCACCGATGAACCCTCCGCCCGGGCTGTTGTGCCCGGCGAAGAACAGATAAATCGAGAATGCGAGCAAGATGAACGTGACGACCCGCGTGATGCTATGGAGCATCAAGTTGCTGGCTCTCACTTGTCTCTTCATACGTCTTCTCCTCCTTTCAAGCGTAGTTTAATCAAGGTGACAATCCCGAGGGCCGCGACGGCCAACACGAGTACTTCGAGCAACGTATCAAGTCCACGGAAGTCGACGAGAATGACGTTGACGACGTTATAACCGCCGGCAAGTTCTTTCGCGTTCTCGAGGAAGTAATCCGAGATTGACTCAAAACCAGCCTCGTTACCGAGCGCTGCCGAACTAAGGGCGACAAGCGTCATCATGACACCGACCCCAATCGAGATGAAGAGGTTCGCCACGTTCAACCTCGGTGTGAACTTCTCTTTTCGCATCTCCGGCAAGTGGTAGAACGCAAGCATGAAGATGACGAGCGTCACCGTCTCAACGAGAAGCTTCGTCAGGGCGAGATCAGGCGCGCGGAACACGATGAGTAATAGCGCGAGCAAGAAACCGACGACCCCGACGACGATGACCGCGGTGATTCGATGATTCAAGAACGGGATGCTAATCACTGCCGCCATGAGCAGTGGAATCAAAATCCACATGAACGGCTCAATCACGCTCGTGTTTGCCGTGTCGATGGCGAACGCATCGAATCGCCAGAACGTGTAACCGACGAGGAGCAACATGAACGTAAAGATATACGCGAAGTAATCACGCAAAAGCCCCGTCATTTGAAGACGTGTGATCCACTGCGAACCTGACGTGAGGCCAGTAAGCGCATTGTCATAGAACCAGTTGAACGGGTCACGCTCGCGGTTGTAAATGGCGAGTTTCATCCAACGGTGCATGAGATAGAACAAGAACGAGGCGATCAAGACGACACCGAGCGTCATGAGCAGCTCTGTGTTGACCCCGTGCCAAATCTTAATATCGACAACGAACTGTTCGCCTTCCGGCAAGACCGTCGGCAAGATCGCTTGTTTCGCCGGTTCGATAATCGAGTACGACAACAAGTTCGGGAACAAGCCGAAGACGAGGACGAGGACGACGAGAATGATCGGGCTGATGAGCATTCCAATCGGCGCCTCGTGCACGTTCCGCTCATAGTTGCTCGGCTCGAACTTCCCACGGAACGTGTGGAAGAACATGATCAAGCTGTAGAGGAACGTGAAGATACTCGCAATCCAAGCGATGAGCGGGAATAGGAACCCGAGCGAACCCACATCGAACGCCTCGAAGTTACGCACGTTCAACATCGCCGAGAAGAACTTCTCCTTACTCAAGAACCCGTTGAACGGTGGCAATCCTGCCATCGACGCAAGACCGATGAGCGAGACGGTGAACGTGATCGGCATGACTGTCATCAAGCCCCCGAGTTTGCGGATGTCCCGCGTTCCCGTCTCATGGTCGATAATTCCGACCGCCATGAAAAGTGCGCCTTTGAACGTTGCGTGGTTGAACAAATGGAACACCGCGACGAGAATCGCTTGCGAATAAATCGGATCATCGGCCCCGCCCGTCAGCGCAGCCGAACCGACACCGAGAAGCGACATGATGAGACCGAGTTGGCTCACCGTCGAGAAGGCGAGAATTCCTTTTAAGTCCTTTTGCCGGACGGCCGAGATCGAACCCCAAAGGAGTGTCACGAGTCCGACGATGGAAAGCGTCCAGAACCAGACGTTCGAGCCGCCGAACACCGGCGTCATCCGAGCGACGAGATAAATGCCTGCCTTCACCATCGTTGCCGAGTGCAAATACGCACTGACGGGTGTCGGAGCTTCCATCGCGTCTGGCAACCAAATGTGGAACGGGAACTGCGCCGACTTCGTGAAAGCACCGAGCAAGATGAGAATCATGGCTGGTACGAAGAGCGGGCTCGCTTGGACGACATCGACATTCTCGATGATTGTCCGAATGCTGAACGTGCCCGTCATTTGATAGAGCAAGATGAATCCACCGAGCATGGCGAGTCCGCCGGCCACGGTGATGAGCATCGATTTCTGCGCACCTTTCGTCGACTTGTCCTTATGAAACCAATAACTGATGAGGAGTGCCGATGCCATGCTCGTCACTTCCCAGAACACGTACAAGACGATCAAGTTGTCGGATAAGACGACACCGAGCATCGCGCCCATAAAGAGCATCAAATAGACGTAGAAGTTACCGAGCCGCTCTTTCTTCGATAGATAGAAAATCGAGTACAAGACGACGAGCGACCCGATTCCGGTAATCAACAGGACGAACAGCATACTCAGTCCGTCTAAATAAGCGGTGAACTCAATACCGAGTGCTGGAATCCAGGACACACTCGTCTCGACGACTTGTCCGGACGAGATGACCGGTAGCCAGTTCATGAAGTAGATGAACAAGGCCGTCGGCAACAACCAGACGAACCATCCTGTATGAATTTTTGAAACGTACTTAAACAAAAACGGGATGATGAGCGCGAATAAAAAAGGCGATAAAATCACCCAATGCAGTGCGGACAAAGTGTTCCCTCCTTCAAATTTTCTCATTATGCCTTGTAAGGTAATCTTTTACATTAGTGAATGCAGATTCCTTTTCTCTGATTGCGATTGATGGCATCGAATATCTTACTTTTCATACCCGATTTTCTTGCCCCTCAATCTCGAACATTATTTTAAATGCTCTCTCAATGTGTTGTTGATTCCCAGTATAGCTTACTTTTCCGTCCGTTTCATCTCTCCTGCTCGTTTAAATTCGAATTCACGTGACCTTATTAATAAGAAGAGACCCGATATTTTTTCTTTTATCACCGATTTATATAAACCTTAAATTGGAATTTAATTTACTTTTAAATACATAAATGGTTCGCTAAAATCTTTTATTTTCAAACCTGTTACAGCGTAAGGTTGTCTATAAACGACAAAACGGATACTCTCCTCAGCTAGGAAAGTGCCCGTAAGTCGGGTCAAAGGCGATACAATCTCGCCTCGAACGGTTTCAATAGAAACGTCTCGGTATCAATCGGTTCCGGGTCAAGCTCATTCGTCAAGACGAGCGTACCCGTCACGACGTCCGGAAGCGTCACCGTCGCCGGATTGGCCGTCAAATTCGTGACGATTAAGAAAAGCTTGTCCTCGAACGCCCGCTCATAAACGAACGCTTGGCGATGATCCGGCAACACGTCACGATAGCTGCCGTACGTGAACGTCTCCTCCGCGCGACGGAGACGAATCATCGTCTTGTAGAACGATAAGATGGAGTGGGCGTCCTTCGCCTGGGCCTCCACGTTTAGCGTCTCGTACTCTTCATGGACCGGCATCCACGGCGTCACCGTCGAGAACCCCGCGTGTGGCGAGGCGTCCCATTGAATCGGGGTCCGGACGTTGTCGCGCGACGTGCCCCACACTTGTTGCATCGAATCGATTTCGCTCATCCCGTTCGCGATGCGCTCGAAATACTCGTTCTTCGTGGCGACGTCATCGTAGTCATGAATCGACGGGAGCGGCACGTTCTTCATCCCAATCTCTTGCCCTTGGTAAATGAACGGCGTCCCGTGCATGAAGAAGTACATCATCCCGAGCGCGGTCGCGCTCTCGCGCCAATAGTGATTCTCGTCCCCGACGAGCGAGACGGCACGGACCATGTCATGGTTCTCGATATAGAGTGCGTTCCACCCTGTCTCAAGTAGCCCTTGTTGCCACTTGTCGAAAATCCGTTTTAGCTCGACGACATCGAGCGGGGCGAGTCGTGACTGTCGCATGATGTCGACGTGATCGAAATGGAACGCCATGTTCATCGCCCCGTTATCCGGTCCCATCCAAAGGTCCGCCGCTTCCGGCTCAATCCCATTCGTCTCGCCGACGGTCATAATGTCATAGTTCGCGAACGTTTTGCGCTTCATCTCTTGCAAGTACTCGTGGATACCATCGATATTGGAATACATCGAGAAGGCCGTCACGTACTTCTTTCCGTCCGGTGACGGCAGCATCGTGTCCGTCGGCTTCTTTTTGATGTGGCTAATCGCGTCGACACGGAAGCCGTCAATGCCTTTGTCGAGCCACCAGTTGATCATGTCGTAGACGGCCGTCCGCACGTCCCCGTTCTCCCAGTTGAGGTCGGGTTGCTTCTTTGAAAATACGTGTAAATAATACTGGTCCGTCTCCGGGTCGAGCTCCCACGCCGAACCGCCGAAGATGCTCGCCCAGTTGTTCGGCGGCTCGCCGCCTTGCCCGTCCCGCCAGATGTACCAGTCCCGCTTCGGACTGTCTTTGGACTGTCGTGACTCGACGAACCACGGGTGTTCGTCTGACGTATGGTTGACGACGAGGTCTAACAGTAGCTTCATCCCCCGTGCGTGAACCGCCTGAAGCAACGCGTCGAAATCCTCCATCGTCCCGAACTCTTCCATGATGCCTTGATAGTCCGAGATGTCATAGCCGTTGTCATCGTTCGGTGACTTATACATCGGGCAAATCCAAATCACGTCGATGCCCAAATCCTCGAGATAATCGAGCTTCTCGATGATGCCGCGAAGGTCGCCGATCCCGTCCCCGTTCGAATCGTTGAAACTGCGCGGATAGATTTGATACGCGATCGCTTCTTTCCACCATGTGCGTGTGACCGTCTTTTGCTCCACTCGTCTGAACGCCGTCTCCATACGTCAAGTTCCCCCTAGTGACTGTAGTCAATGTATTAGACAGATACATACCTGTTTTTCGATAAATCTAATCTTACAATAGCATTGGTGCAAGCGTTTGCAAAGTAAGGCGGCACAAAAAAATGCAGTCCGACGACTACATTTTCGAAACAGACGAAACTTGTTCACAATACGAGGCGATGAGCCCGGAAAGCCGCTCTCGGTCATTGTCCATCGTCGCCACATGATAGGATTGCTCGAGTACGGCACGCGCTTTCGGACCTCTCACTTGTTCGTATAACCAGACCGAGTCTTCCGGCGGCACGACATGGTCAACCGCCGAATGGATGACGTATGTCGGGACCAAGACGCGCGACACGTGCGGGCGGACGTCTTCGATTAAGGCGAGCAGCTGTCGAATCGCCGATGTCGGCACTTTGTCGTAGACGATTTCATGAACTCCTTCCGCCAAAATGTCAGGCTCGTCCTCGTCGATAAATCGACAAATTCCGTCCGCGGCGTGGCAGGCATAACCCGGTACCGACAACGCGGCGTTAATCGTGACGATGGCGTCGACGTGACCTGCGAGCGCGGCCTTCAGCGCGAGCGTTCCACCCATCGATTGTCCGACGATGATCACGTGACGACATCGCTCTCGTAGAAGACGTACCCCATCGATGACCGTCTCGTACCAATCGTCCCGCGTCGACCGTCTAAAGTCCTCTGGGTCGGTGCCGTGTCCGGCGAGACGCGGTGCGTACACCGTAAACCCACTCCCCATCAAGTCGAGGGCCACCTCATGGACACTTTGGGGCGTCCCGTTAAATCCATGACATAACAGGATACCGGTCTCGTTTCCTTCATAATAAAATGCGCCAGCTCCCGGGATGACCGGGTAAGTCGTTGTCGTCATTCATGTCCTCCTTTTCAATCCTCAGTTCACCGATACATTTAATTTGTATTAGAGAATTGTAAAAGTTGCGCCTGATTCCGTCAACACTATTCGACAAACTAAAAACCGATTTTCCTTTGTCATCAAAATGTAATATGAACTTCGCGTTAAGAGGATTGAGTTCTGACGTCTGCTTGGTTATGTTTAACATGTAATTTAAAAGTTGGTAAATGATAGCGAATTGCACCATTCCTGATGAGGGGAATCATCTCAGGCACATATCGTAAAGTAGAATAATGTAAGCGCTATCATTTATCTTGTCGTGTGGTTGAGGGGGGCAACTAAACGGGACAAGTGACGTTATATTCAGCAACACGCGTATCAGCCATCTTACATAAATAAGGGAGACTAGAAACATGGGGATTCAACCATCACGCTCGTTCAAAAAAATGACAGGACTCGCCTTGTCTGTCGGACTCATCGCGAGCAGCTTGACGCCGATCGCGGCTAACGTTCAAGCAGAAGGACTGAACGCAATAGATTTATTCATCTCGGAGTATTTGGAAGGGTCAAGCAACAACAAAGCCATCGAACTGTTCAACGGAACGAGCTCGGTCATCAACCTTGCGGACTATAAGCTCGAACTGTATACGAACGGTAGCGCGACCGTCGGCACGACATTGAACTTAACGGGGACGCTTCAACCAGGAGCGACGTACGTCATCGTCAACGGAAGCGCGAGCGCTGCGCTTAAAGCGAAGGCGAACGTCACAAGCGGCGTGACAAACTTCAACGGCGACGATGCGCTCGTCTTGAAGAAAGGCACGACGGTTCTCGACGTGTTCGGACAAGTCGGTTTCCGTCCGTCACCGAAGTGGGGTACGACGGTTTCATCTGTCGATCTGACGCTCGTCCGTAAAGACACGGTCACGACTGGCGACGCGAATGGCAGCGACGCATTCGAGCCAGCCAACGAATGGAACGCACTTCCAATCGATACGTTCACGAACTTAGGAAAACATACGTTCCAAGGCGTTGAATATGGGGATGGCGGCACAATCGAAGAACCACCGGCACCGGTGACACCAATCTCCATCGCGGATGCACGCACGCAAGCAGACGGGGCGACGGTCACGGTCAAAGGAATCGTCACGGCGAAGCTCGCGAACACGATTTCGATTCAGGACGCGACAGGCGGTCTGTCGATTCGACCGACTTCCCTCGCGGTCAACGTCGGCGATGAAGTCGTCGTGACGGGCGCGCTCGGGTCATACCGTGAACTCCTTCAATTGAACAACGCCGTCGTCGTCTCGAAACAAGCGACCGAAGTACCAGCCCCGCAAGTGTTGACGGGTGAGCAAATCAATGAAGACGTCGAATCTGAACTCGTCACCGTGAAGAACGTGACGCTCTCTGGTAGCGGGCAAAACTTGACGGCGACGGACGGAACGAAAGAGTTCGTCGTCCGCGATGAGCGCGGCATCCTCGACCTCCAGACAGGCGTCAATTACTCGACGATCACGGGCATCGTGCAACAGTTCGATAACACGTACCAAATCATCCCGCGCAGCGTCGCCGATACTGTCATCGATTCATCGGTTCTCCGCCCAGCCATTGCGGCACCTGGCGCCGGCACGTTCGTCGGGCCACAAGACGTGACGCTCTCGACGACGACGGCGGACGCCGAGATTTACTACACGCTCGACGGGTCGGACCCGAAAGTGAACGGTACCCGCTACACGGCACCGATTCGCATCGAATCATCGCAGACGTTGAAGACGGCCGTCAAAGCAAACGACACGTTCAGCGCCGTGACGACATATGACTATAAGATCACGGATAAGATTCGCATCCACGACATTCAAGGCGCAAGCCATACGTCACCGATGAACGGACAGACGGTCGAAGGTGTCGAAGGCATCGTCACGTACTCGTTCGTCTCAAACGGTACGACATACTATTACATCCAAACACCGGACATGGAAGCCGACCAAGACCCACGAACGTCTGAAGCCATCGTCTTGTACGGCGGACGCTCGATCCCGGGCATCCAAGTCGGTGATCTCGTCAGCGTGAAAGGTCTCGTCAGCGAATATGCGATCGAAGGCTATAGCGACCGCCAGCAGACGGACATGAAGATGACGCAAATCGACACACGTAACGGCAAAGTCGACGTCTTGAAGAGCGGGGTGAAGCTCCCGACACCGGTCAAGATTGACGAGTCGAACTTACCGACCGAGTTTATCGACAGCGACGCGCTCGCCATCTTCAACCCGGACAAAGACGCCATCGACTTCTGGGAAAGCCTTGAAGGCATGCGCGTCGAGACGGGCAACTTGAAGTCGGTCTCGCCGCAACAGTACGGTGACCTCGTCACCGTGCTCGAAAGCACACCGACAGAGACGTTCAACGGCGGTATTCTCTTGAAGAAAGATGACGCCAACCCAGAACGGATCCAGTTCCGTCTCGAACCGAACGTCGAAGCGCGTGAGTTCGACGTCGCGACGGGCGACTTGTTCAACGGACCGATCGTCGGGGTCGTCGGATACTCGTTCGGCAACTATAAGATTCAAGTCGGGCTCGATGAGATGAAGTCTGCCTTCGTGAAAGGTGACGCGAAACGGGAGACGACGTTCATCCAAGCAGAAGAAGACAAGTTGACGATCGCCTCGTACAACCTCGAGAACTTCTCGAACAACATAAAAGAGACGTCGGACGACAAGGCGCTCAAGCTCGCGAAAGCGTTCGTAGAAGAATTGAACAGCCCAGACATCATCGGGGTGACCGAGGTCCAGGACAACAACGGCCAAAGCGCGGGAGATGCAGCGGCTGACCAAAGCTACCAGCGCTTGATTGACAACATCGTCGCTGTCGGCGGCAAGACGTACAAGTACGTCAATATCGACCCGGAAAACAACAAAGACGGTGGCGCACCGAACGCCAACATCCGCGTCGGTTTCCTGTATGACCCAGAACGCGTCTCGCTCACAGAAGGTGCGCCAGAAGGTGACGCGACGACGGCTGTCGGCTATGAGAACGGGAAGTTGACGCACAACCCAGGACGCATCGACCCGCTCAACCCGGCGTTCAATAGTTCGCGTAAGCCGCTCGCGGCCCAGTTCGACTTCCAAGGCGAGAACGTCATCGTCATCGCCAACCACTGGAACTCGAAAGGCGGCGACACAGGCTTCTTCGGTTCACAGCAACCGGTCGTCCTCGGTAGTGAAGTCCAACGTAAGAAAATCGCACAAATCGTCCATGATTTCGTGGCGGATGTGAAAGCCGACAACCCGGATGCGAACGTCGTCGCGCTCGGTGACTTCAACGACTTCGAGTTCTCAGACGCCATGCAAATCTTCAAGGGCGACTTGATGACGAACATGGTCGAGAAAGTGCCGGCTGCGGACCGATATTCGTACGTCTATCAAGGCAACTCGCAAGTGCTTGACCACATCCTCGTATCGAACCGTCTCGCTGCTTCGACGGAGATTGATATGATTCACGTCAACGCCGACTTCACAGAGATGTCGGGCCGCGCGAGTGACCACGATCCGGTGCTCGTCCAAATCGACTTGAAACCTGAGCCGGAAACGCCAGAAGTCGAATTGAAACGCTACACGGTCGAGAACCATCCGGCCGCACGCCTCGTGCTTCAAGAGGACTTCATTGGAGTTACAATCGGCAAAGGTACGAACTTCAAGAACGGCATCTTCGTCCGTGGCATCCACACGGAACTCACAGGTGACCCACTTAAAAACATCGTCGTTCAAGTGAAGCCTGAGAAAACCGGTGCCATCATCGACTTCAAAGGTGCGACCGTCAAAGAAGTGATCGTCGACGGGACGAACCTCGCCGAGATTCGGGGCGCGGAGAACGTCAAACGCATCACGTATACGAAAGGTGCTTCCGCTAAAACGGTCGTCATCACCAAATAACGCCTGAACCGCAGACAAACTCGTCTGCGGTTTTTTGTGTTTTCATTTCGCAGAATCGGGGATGTATAGGGAAGATATGAACGAAGCGGAGGATGAACGGATGGAACTGCATAACGGGAACTTGTATTGGCCGACGACGGAATCGGAAGACATCGTGTTGGAGCGCCCGATGAAACGAGAGCGCTACGACGTCCTCGTCATCGGGTCGGGCATGTCCGGCGTGTTGACGGCGTATACGCTTCATCAAGACGGCGTCGATGTCGCCGTTGTCGACAAAGGGAAAGTCGGGGCCGGCAGCACCGCCGCCAACACCGGCCTCATCCAATACTCGAACGACATCATGTTGCACGAGCTCGCCGACCAAATCGGGGAAGCGGACGCCGTCCGCTTCTATCGCCTATGTGCCGAGGCGGTCGACGCGCTCGATGACGTCGCCGCAACCGTCGGGGCGAACGATGTCTATCTGCGCCGGGACAGCCTCTGTTTCGCAAGCTGTGACGAAGATGTCACGAAATTGAAACGAGAATATGAGATGCTTACGAGACATGGCTTTTTTGCCGAGTGGCTCGACCGCGACGCGCTGAAGGCGCGTTTCCCATTCGAGAAGCCGGCCGCGCTCGTGACGAAAGGTGACGCCGAGGTCAATCCGCTCACCCTTAGCCGTCAAGTCGTGCGTCACCTCTCAAAAGCCGGTGTGCCGTTCTTTGAGGAGACCGAGGTGACGGACGTCGTCCCGGACGGAGACGGTTGGCTCGTGATGACGCCACAGCCACACGAGACGTTTTATGCGAATCACATCATCTTCGCGACCGGATATGGCGCTTCCCCGCTCCTCGATCCCCACCGCATCGAGTTGAACCGGTCCTACGCCATCGCGACAAATCCGCTCCCCCACTTCGATGATTGGGACGGCCAAGCGCTGATTTGGGAGACGAAGCGTCCCTACCTATACGTCCGGACGACCGTTGACGGACGCATCATCGCCGGCGGTCTCGATGAAGAAAAGCCTGAGACGCCGCATAGCGAGGCGCTCATTCGCAAACGCGCCGAACGCATCAAGCAGGAAGTCGAGACGTTGTTTCCGATGTATGAGTTGACAGTTGAATACGCTTGGGCGGCATTGTTCGGGGAATCCATCGATCAATTGCCGTTCATCGGGGAACACCCGGACCGGCCGCACCTGTATTATTTGCTCGGTTACGGTGGGAACGGCACGGTCTACAGCATGCTCGGCTCTCGACTATTAAGTGATCTCGTACGCGGCATCGACAATGACGATACCCGCATCGTCCGACTCGATCGGACGCGACAATCCGACACCGTCCGCCCCTGACGTTCAGGGGCTTTTTTGATACATATCGCAAGGAGTGAACGACATGAGACAGAAAAAGAAAAACAGACGAAAACCAACATGGGTGTACCGTACCCGAAGAGGCTTGCTAGTCCTCCCAGCGCTCGCTTTCGCCATCTACGTCTGGCCGAACGACGCCGAGAGCGAGCCGGAGTCGACGCAGACCGAATCGGTCCAAACGACGGACCGACCGTACACGATAAAAGAAAGTCGAGCCGTCGAAGAAGACGAGACGGTACGCTATGAGTACGACGTCGTCGTGCACGGCCAACCGGACGTGGAGACGCTACAGGCAATCAGTCACGACGTCATCGACGAAGTTAAACACCGCGACACGTTCCAAGCGGCGTTAATCCAATATTACGACCATGAGGCGTACATCGGTACCGACTCACCGCTCGGACAAGCCGTCTTCGGTCCCGGTGGTGACTGGGGACTCGCCGGAACGGTCGCTCCCGGCGATTACGAAGAGATGACGTTCGGGTGGCAGTTGCGCGAGAAAGAGTGGGATTCCCAACTATCCGAGGAAGAAGTTCGCGTATGGCGGGCCTGGAACGATGTGTATGAGACGAAAGCGTCGGACCACCCCGATATCCGTTCACGTGTGACCCGGACCATTTCGACCAAATACGGGATTGATCCGGAAGACGTGCAACAGATCGTCTTAAAACAAAACGTCTGGGCCGCCCTCTAATCAACGGAACAGGCAGGACTTCCCTTCTCCTTCGGCTAATGATAAGGAGAAGGTTTTTGTCGTTTTCGTTGATGTAGAAAGGACGAGATGCATGAGAAGACACCTATGTGCTGTTGTCATCGCCCTATTGGTCGGTTCGTTGTTCCCGCCGCTCGGCGCGGAAGCGGCCGCATCGGCACCGTATCAGCTGAACGTCCGAGCCGGTGCCACGCTCTATCAATTTGTCGGCAAGACGCTCACCCCGAAATCGACATTGAGAGGCGCCAAGACGTTTCAGGCCATCACGACGTCAGGGAGCTATTATCGCGTCACCGATGGCAAGACGACGTGGTACGTCCGAAAGCAAGACGGCACGCTACAGGCGAGTCACCTCTCACGCGCGACATTCTCGTCAGACGCGTACGCCCGGCTGACGCACGAATATATGCGGACGCTCACCCGCGGGGCGTCCCCATATACATATGATGTCCTGTCGCCTACGAACGCCGTCACCCGAGCCGATGCCGCCTTGCGAGGAAACTGGTATATCCCGTCCCCTCCCTACACGCTCCGGGTCCCGAACGTTGATACATATCGATTTGACACGTCCATCCCGAAAGTCGACTCCAATTCGTTCGTCTTTCAAATCCATTATTTCACGACGCTCAACCAACTGACACAAGCCTATACGGTGAACGGACGGGACGAGTACCTCCGTTACGGGAAACGGATCGTCCAAAGCTGGACGAAACAATATCCGGTCGAGGACTATAAGCGCCATACGTGGCCTTATCATGACCACGGGACCGCCATCCGGACGTTTCATCTGCTCAATTTTTGGAACGTCTACCGGACGTCACGTGTGAATGACGACCCGGCGTTCTCGCAACTGTTCGCGAAGACGCTGTATGAGCACGCGACGCTACTAGCGACACCGAGCTTCTATAAATCGAAAAACAATCACGGCATCTTTCAAGACATGGCGCTCACCGCCATCTCCGAGACGCATCGCTCGTTCGATCGTTCCGCCGGCTGGCGCACGCTCGCCACGAACCGACTGACTGCCCAGCTGAATCACAGCCTGAGTGCCGACGGTGTCCATCTCGAGCATTCGCCGTTTTATCAAATCTATATGTATGACACACTCAGCCGCTTCAACGACTGGGCCGCCGCCAATCGCTTCGGATTATCAAGCCGGATGCTAAACGTAAAGGATATGCCGAACGCGCTGACCTATATGCTTAAACCGAACGGAACGTTGCCGATGTTCGGCGACACCCCGTCGCTCGTCCATCATCCGGAGGCCATCCCACACGTCGACCGTTCCCCACACCTGCTTTACGCGATGAGCGGCGGGACGCGCGGAACAGCCCCGACGACACGGGTCGGGCGCCTGTCGGATCAATACGCGTTCTTCCGCCAACATTGGGGCGGCCGCGCCGGGGCGTTCGAGGATGCCGTCCACGTCATGATGACGGCTGGTTATCATAGTAACGTCCATAAACATGCCGACGACTTGTCAATCGATGTCTCCGGTTACGGACGCGACTTTATCGTCGAGACAGGCCGCTATGGATATACGTCTCGGCCCGAGCGACAAGCCGTATTACCCGCGGCGGCCCACAACACGGTCCATGTGTCCGGCAAGAGCTTCAATTTGACCTCGAGCAATTTGGGGCGAAGCCGCATCACGTCCGTCGGGGCGTCGTCGACGCAATGGACGGCCGCCGGGACGAGCCAGTTGATCGGGAGCGGCATGGCACATACGCGTCGGCTTGCTTACGACCGAGACGGGACGATTCTCGTCTATGACCGCGTCACGAGCCCAGTGACCGCTTCGTTCGTCCAACGGTTCCACCTCGGGGTCGGCTTGAACCGAACGGAGAGTGGAAGCCGTTACGCCTACTTCAAAGATGCCGCAGGACGCTCGCTCCATGTCTTACAGCTTGAAGTCGATGCCACGCCGAAGCTTGCCATCGGTTCGAGCTACGTCTCGTATCGCGATTATGATTGGCAACGACGCAACCAAGTCGCGACGACGAAGCGTGGAAAAGGCGTGACGTACTTGACGCTCCTCCACCTCGGCGAACGACCGACGAAGATTCGCTCGTATACGCTCGAGACGACGGCCCGACACTACATCGTCCGTTACACCTTGTCCGACGGGACGGCGAGGACGCTGTCGATGCTACGATGAACCTTCCCCTCTTTTGAAAAAGAGGGGTTTTTTCTCGTCCGGTTAGGGAAAACTCGATAAGTAGGCCAAATCGTGGCTTACACGGGTGCGTATACTTAAAGGGGAGGCAACAAACATGGGGAACAAGAAGGAAGAGCAGTTGAAACAACATACGATTGACAACGAGCAACAGGCAGGGCTGACGACGAACCAAGGGCTGAAGATGGCCGAGGACGAGTTCTCGCTCAAGGCGGGTCGGAGGGGACCGACACTCATCGAGGATTTCCACTTCCGCGAGAAGATGACGCATTTCGACCATGAGCGTATCCCGGAACGCATCGTCCATGCCCGTGGCGTCGGGGCGCACGGGGAGTTCCGGTTGTATGAGCCGCTCGCCGACTACACGAAAGCCGACTTTTTGAACGACACGTCGAAAGTGACCCCGGTGTTCGTCCGTTTCTCGACCGTACAAGGATCGCGTGGTTCGGGTGACACCGTCCGTGACGTGCGGGGATTCGCGACGAAGTTCTACACAGATGAAGGCAACTATGACCTCGTCGGGAACAACATCCCCGTCTTCTTCATCCAAGACGCCATCAAGTTCCCCGACCTCGTCCATGCCGTGAAACCGGAGCCGCATACTGAAGTCCCGCAAGGCGGGAGCGCCCACGATACGTTCTGGGATTTCGTCGGCCAAAATCATGAGACGGCCCATATGATCATGTGGGCGATGAGCGACCGGGGCATCCCGCGCAGCCTTCGCATGATGGAAGGGTTCGGCGTGCATACGTTCCGCCTCGTCAACAGTGAAGGGAAGGCCCATTTCGTCAAGTTCCATTGGAAACCGAAACTCGGCGTCCATTCGCAAGTGTGGGACGAGGCGCAGAAAGCGCTCGGCAAAAACGCGGACTTCCACCGCGTCGATTTGTACGAGGCGATCGACAAAGGGGATTATCCGGAATGGGAGCTCGGCCTCCAGCTCATCGCCGAGGAAGATGAGTTCAAGTTCGATTTCGATATTCTCGACCCGACGAAACTGTGGCCGGAAGAAGAAGTGCCGGTGAAACTCGTCGGTAGCATGGTGCTCAATCGAAACGTTGACAACTTCTTCGCCGAGACGGAACAAGTCGCGTTCCACCCGGGCCACCTCGTCCCAGGTATCGACTTCTCGAACGACCCGCTCCTGCAAGGGCGTCTGTTCTCGTATACGGACACGCAATTGTCACGACTAGGCGGACCGAACTTCCATCAAATCCCGATCAATAAACCGGTCTGCCCGTTCCATAACAACCAACGCGATGGCATGCACCAGATGGCCGTCCACAAAGGCCAGACGAGCTATCACAAGAATGCGCTCAACAACAACCAACCCGAGCCCGTCCCTGCCGACCTAGGCGGCTTCGAGCATTACCAAGAGAAAATCGATGGGCATAAGATTCGCGGACGCAGCGACAGCTTCCTCGACTTCTACTCACAGGCGAAAATGTTTTATAACAGCATGACCGACGTCGAGAAACAACACATCCAAGACGCATGCAGCTTCGAGCTCGGCAAATGTGACTCGGACATGGTGAAAACGAACGCCGTCGACTTGTTGAATCGGATCGACCGGCACCTCGCCTCTGTCGTCGCTGACAACATCGGAGTCGAGCTACCGGCTGAGAACAACGAAGTCGTCTCGGACAAGAAGTCCCCTGCCCTCAGCATGGCCAACACGATTTCGAAACCGGACACGAAGAGTGTCGCCGTCTTGTTAGCGGGCGATGTCGATGCCGGGCAAGTGAAGGCGTGGGTGCAGGCGCTCGCTGACAACAAGGTCAACTATAGCCTCGTCGGCAAGAAAGCATACACGCTCGGCGACTTGAAAGTGAAAGAGACGTATGACACGGTCGACTCGAGCCTGTTCGATGCCGCCTTCCTCGTCAGTGCCGCCAACAAAGTCGAAGACGACGTCCTCGAGTTCATCGAGAACACGTACAAGCACTTCAAACCGCTCGCCCTCCATCTTCACCACGAGGAAGCGCTCGCGAAGTGCCGTGTGGAGACGGACCAGCCTGGAGTATTCTCGTTCCCGGAACACAGTCTCGACGGGTTCGATACGTTTATCGACGGGATTGCCAAAGGCCGATTCTGGGACCGGACTTGATTGAAATCAATTCAG